>DATAMD010000307.1:0-1764 GCA_036260755.1 Chitinophagaceae bacterium
TAATGACAGCCTCGAAATAATTTTCAGGCAAAAAATATTATCGGTTTATAAAAGATTTATAAAAAGACAAATTGAAAGCCCCGGCGGATTAACCGAATCTATCGGGAATATTTATTGCAAAACACTGGCAGAATGTTACGATCCGCACACAGAATTTTTTCCGCTAACCGAAAAGGAAAATTTCGAAAGCAGCCTTGGAAACAAGAAAATGATATTTGGTTTTAAGTTAGACGAAAATGAGGAAGGGCAGGTAACTATTGATCATCTTAAGCCCGGTAGCCCTGCTTTTAAGAGCGGACAGCTAAATACAGGCGATAAAATTATTGCGATACAATGGCAAGAAAAAGAAAGTATTGATGTAAGCGATGCATCTGTAAAAGAAATAAGCAGAATTTTAGATGCAAGTAATGATAATAAAGTAACCCTCACTGTTAAAAAATCGGACGGTTCAACCAGGCAAGTTGTTTTAGCAAAAGAAAAAGAAGAAGACAATGCAGAAGATGACGGCAGGATGAAAAGTTTTTTATTGAAAGGAACAAAAACAATTGGCTTTATTTCCTTACCGGGTTTTTATACTGATTTTCAGGATAACAATATTGGTAATGAAGGGTGTGCCAATGATATTGCCAAAGAAATACTTAAACTGAAAAAAGAAAAAATAGATGGCATTATTATAGATTTAAGATATAATGGTGGCGGCTCAATGACAGAAGCAACAGACCTTTCAGGAATTTTTATTGATGCCGGTCCTGTTGCACAATTAGAAAGAAAAGATGGCAAAGTTGTTACGGTAAAAGACATGAACAGGGGAACAATTTATGATGGCCCATTGTTGATTTTAGTTAACGGATACAGCGCATCTGCTTCTGAAATGGTTGCCGGAACATTGCAGGATTATAACAGGGCAATTATTGTCGGCACCAATACTTACGGAAAAGCAACTGCGCAAATTATATTGCCATTAGATACAACAATTAATATTGAAGAAGATAATCATTCAATAAAAAAAACCGACAGTTATATAAAACTTACTGTTGAAAAATTATATCGGGTTACAGGAAATTCGGCACAGTTAACAGGTATTGTTCCAGATATTATTTTGCCCGAAGTAGAAGGTATTGGAGAGAAAAAAGAATGGGCACAACCACATAGCCTGAAGGCAAAAAAATTAAGCGCCAATAAATACTTTAAACCTTATCCTGCCATTGATTTTAAATCATCAAAAAATATTGCAAAGAATATTATTGATACCAATGTTTATTTTAAAAACATTGCCATATATAATAATTTACTTAAAAAATATTCTGATCATAAAGATGTATCATTAAACCTGGATACTGCTTTGGCAGAAAATAAAAAATATATGGATTTATTCAATTCAGTCCGCGGATATGAAGCCCAACCAACAAATCTTTTTTCAGTTGAAAATAATAGTTATGAATTAATCCGCTTAAACACCGATAAGGAATTATCCGACATAAACAACCAATATAAAAAGCATTTAAGTAAAGATCCTTATATACAGGCAGCCTTCCAGATTCTATCATCAATCTTAAATTAATAACCCAAAAACAACGTAACCTTTTTATGAAAAAGCAACTGCTGTTATGCGTAATTATTGCAATTATTTCTTTAAACGGGTTGGCCCAAACCTTTGATACGCCTGTTTCTTACATGAAAGCCATAGGAGATGCACAAAACGAAATGAATCAAAAATACATGGCATACATAAGTGCTGCGGGGCATGGCAGAAGAGCAAGGAAA
>DATAMD010000334.1:0-4033 GCA_036260755.1 Chitinophagaceae bacterium
CCAGCTTGCTACGTTTAAATATTTTTATGTTGCCATGCTCTTGTTTGCTATTCAGGTGTTAGCAGGTATTTTAACCATTCATGATTTTGTAGGATTCACCAATTTTTTTGGAATAGACCTATCAAAAAATTTACCCATAACTGTTACAAGAAGCTGGCATGTGCAATTATCTCTTATCTGGATTTCTGCATGTTGGATTGGAGGTTCTTTCTTTATGATGTCCCTCATCTCTCCAACACAACCCACAGGTCAGTTAAAACTCATCAACACTGTTTTTTGGTTAACGGTTATTTTAACCGGCGGTTCATTTGCAGGAATGCTATTAGGCCCCAAAGGTTTACTTGCTGCAAAAAATTGGTATTGGTTTGGCAATCAGGGATGGGAATATGTTGAGCTTGGTAAAGTATGGCAAATAATTTTAGGTGTTGTATTTATTATTTGGGCTATTGCTATTTATCGTGGTATTAAACCTGTTTTAAAATTAAAACAACCTTGGGCATTACCCAACTGGTTGGTGTATGCAACTTTTAGTATTATCATTTTGCTGATGTCTGGTTTTATTGCCACACCACAAACAAATTTTGTAATCGCAGATTTCTGGCGTTGGATGGTCGTACACATGTGGGCTGAAGCTTTCTTTGAAGTATTTACTACCGTTCTTATTGGGTATTTTATGGTAATGATGGGATTGGTAAGCAGGCAGGCTGCTATTCGTGTTATATATCTTGCAACACTATTGTTTCTTGGTTCGGGCTTACTTGGAATTTCACATAATTTTTACTGGAATGCGAAACCAGTTTTCACCATGGCACTGGGTTCTGTATTTTCAACTTTGCAGGTAGTGCCTTTAGTGCTGCTTACTTTAGAAGCATGGCGTTTCAGCAAGTTGCCGAAATTATTAGAACAAAACAATGGAGTAAATGGAGATTACAGAAAACAATTTGGTTTTTCTGAAGTGTTTTTGTTTTTGCTCGGCGTAAACTTCTGGAACTTTTTTGGTGCAGGTGTTATGGGATTCATCATCAATTTACCAATAGCGAATTATTACGAACATGGCACTTATCTTACCGTTAATCATGGTCACGCTGCATTAATGGGTGTGTATGGAAATCTTGCATTGGCCGCTATTTTATTTTGTTGTCAACTTTTATTTAAATCAGATTTCTGGAAACCACGTATTATCAAAACTGTTTTCTGGAGTATTAATATTGGTTTGTTACTCATGGTATTAATGGATTTATTCCCTGCCGGTTTGTGGCAATTTAAGACCGTAACGGAAAATGGTTTATGGTATGCACGCAGCAACCGGTTTATTGATAGTGCAGGCTTTCAAACCCTTTCGTGGATGCGCATTGCAGGTGGCGCTACCTTTACTTTAGGCGGTCTGATTCCGTTAGTATGGTTTATTACAGGCGGTAAAAAATGGCTGAAAGAAAAAACAAAAAATCACAATACCAAAACAAATATTCAAGAACTGGTTTAGAAGATGGCAAAGAGTTTAATGTTTCTGATTTATTGAAAACTGTGATTTTATTTTATCGGTAAGGTTAATTCTAAATAAAGTGCAAATAATATTAAGAATAAAATTGTGATAAAAAAGTTATAGAAAATGAATGAAAAAAATCTTCCGCTTGTTTACTCTTGTTCCGGGTGTTCAAGCGCTGCACAAATGGCAAATCATATTGCTGTACAAATGGATAGAAAAGGTATTGCCGAAATGAGCTGCATTGCAGGCGTTGGTGGCAATGTAAAAAAACTCGTCAAAACAGCCCTGTCGAACAGAAAGATAATTGCAATAGATGGTTGTCCGCTTGCCTGTGCACGTGCATGTTTAAATAATCATGCTGTACAGCCTGATATACATTTTGAATTAACAAAATTAGGAGTAGCAAAAAAACAACACGAGGATTTTAGTTTGGTACAGGCAAAAGAAATTCTCGATAAAATTGAAGATAGTTTAGTCAGGCAACCGGAATGCAATATTTTATAAACAGATTTTAATTCACTTATACTTTCAGAAAAGCTGTTTTAGCTGAATATTTGTTTTGCAGATCGCTTACTTTTTTTTGTTTGCATAAATTCTTAAACGCTTCGCGTATTTTTTTATATTCATTATGCAAAGGGCAAGGATGCTTTTCGTTGCACTTGCTTAAACCCAATCCACACATAGCAAAAACTTCTTCCCCGTCAATAGCTTCTACGATATTCAAAATAGGTTGCTTTTTTTGGGCTTGGTTAACGTAAAATCCTCCGGTTGGCCCTTTGCTGCTGTTAATAACATTTGCTTTTACCAGTTTTTGTAACAGTTTGCCAACGGTATGTTCATTTTCATTAATATATGCAGCAACTTCTTTGATACTGCATTTCTCTTCATCGGCTTTTGCACCAAGATAAATTACTGCTTTAATTGCAGCTTTGCATGTTAAACTTAGCATCTCTTATCTGTTTAAATAGTTCTTACCTTCTTCCGAAATTTCATCATAACTCCATAGCGGATCAAAAGTTAATTCCACATTCACTTCGTAATCTGCAAAACAATCCTGCAGTTTGGTTCTCACCCCATCCGTAATACTTTCACCCATCGGGCAAAACTGTGTGGTAAGTGTCATGCTGCAAAAAATAGTTTTTTGCTCATCATTAAAATCTACTTGATAGATCAATCCCAAATCAATCACATTCAAGCCAATTTCAGGGTCATATACATCATGAAGTGCAGCCAATGCTACAGTACATTGTAAATTATTATTCGTTATTACGTTCATTGTACAGAAGGTTTATGCAAAATAATTTTAATTATATTCATGTTGTACATAAAGGCAGTTGCCATCAGCAACGCTGCTCCTGCTTTTAAAATAATTATTTCATTAGTAAATATCCCTGCACAAAAAATCATCAAACCGGCTAAATAAAAAACACTCATCAGCCTGAACAAACCATGATGAAATAAATCTTTGGGACTGGGCGTTTTACCATTGGCACTTTGTGAATGATACACTTTATTCCACACAATAAAAGGCAGCGTTTTAAAAGTCATACCCAAAATAATAGCAGTGACCCATCCAAAAAAAATCAGGAAGCCATAGCATAACACAAGTCTAATATTTTCTTTTGTCGTTATTGAGATAAATAAAATAATAACAGCAAGCAACACAAGCGGCAATGCCATCATGGCCGCAGACAACAGCGAAATTTTCATTTGCTCATCTACCGCACGACGCATCCGTTGTTTGTATGCTTTTGTGCAATAAAAAATAAATAACACTACAGCCGGCAATAATGCACTTAATGAAAAATAATAAAACCCGGGACTAACGGGCAAATAAAATAATATTACGAAACTTATCAGTGATGCGTTGATTAAGTAATAAATCATCCAAAGCAATTTTGGATTGTTATATTTCGAAATCAAAAACATGGGTATCAGCCTTGCACCCACACCAATTATCAGTAATAAGAACCAACCAACAATTCCCACGTGTGCGTGTAAAGGCAGATAGTGTATGGAATTATGCGGCATTAGCGGATAAGTAAAATTATACACTAATGCAAGGCCTAAAAAAGCAGTAATAAATAACCACACACATTGGCAGTAACACATATAATGGCACTGGGCTGGGCCACCATGATTATTTTAGGTGCAAGTCACCAGTTAGTACCGGTGATTATTGAAGGCAAATTATACAGCAATAAACTTGCATACATAAGTTTTGTGCTGGCGGCATTGGGCATTCCGTTTTTGGTATATGGATTTTATGTTTTTGATATGGGTGGCATTGCAAAATGGGGCGGAAGATTTGTATTACTATCCATATTATTTTATGTTATCAATTTAGGAAAAAGTATTGCGAACAGCCCTTCAAAGAATGTGCATGCCGTTTTTATTTTTACTGCAGCGTTGTGGTTATTTATTACTGCTTTTTTAGGCCTTGCATTAGTGTATAATTTTACTTATCCGCTAATGCCGCATAATTCCATACACTATCTGCCTTTACACGCACACGTGGGAATTGTTGGTTGGTTCTTATTACTGATA
>DATAMD010000015.1:0-17347 GCA_036260755.1 Chitinophagaceae bacterium
ATTCCGGATATTTATAACGCCTTTACTCGTAAACAACATTCCGTTTCTTCCATTGCGTGTTGGCATTACACAATCAAACATATCAACTCCCAAAGCAATTCCTTCTAAAATATTCCATGGTGTTCCAACGCCCATTAAATAACGTGGTTTATCAGATGGCAAAATATCGCAACATAATTCTGTAAACTCGTACATCATCTCTGCGGGCTCACCAACACTTAATCCGCCAATAGCATTGCCTGTTGCATTTTTTGACGCGATGTATGATGCCGATTCGGTTCGCAGGTCTTTATACGTACTTCCCTGAACAATAGGAAATAAATTTTGTGTGTATCCATATTTATCAGGCGTTTCATCCAAACGGTTAAAACACCTGTCGAGCCAACGATGCGTTAACTGCATACTTTTTTTTGCATAATCATAATCGCTTGGATAAGGCGGGCATTCATCAAACGCCATAATAATATCGGCACCAATAGTTCGTTGAATATCCATTACTTTTTCGGGCGAAAATAAATGCCTGCTTCCATCAATATGCGATTGAAACATTACACCTTCTTCTTTAATTTTTCTGTTTGCTGCCAACGAAAAAACCTGATAGCCGCCACTGTCGGTTAATATGGGATGATGCCAGCCATTAAACTTATGCAATCCGCCTGCAGCCTGCAACACATCCAATCCGGGGCGCAGATATAAATGATAGGTATTACCTAAAATTATTTGTGCCTGCACATCCAATTCCAATTGTTGTTGCGTAACAGCCTTAACGCTGCCAACAGTTCCAACGGGCATAAAAACAGGAGTGCGAATTTCGCCATGATCAGTGATCATCTTTCCTGCCCTTGCTTTGCAGTTACTGTCGGTTGCTTCTACCTGAAATTGAAGTTGCGGCATAAGTTTGCAAAAATAGGTATTGAGTGATGAATTATGAATGATGAGTTACGAATCTAAACACGTACAGCTTATCACTCATAATTTATAACTCATAATTCTTTTCCACATCTTCACAGCAACAACTTTGTTAGTAATCGCAAACATTACATTTGCAGCATGATCATTCCGACTGTTATTTGGGAAACTGTTTTTATAGTTTTCTGCGCTGTAATAGCAATACAGGTTTTTTATTACCTGTTTTTTTATGCACGGCTTGCATTTTATAAAATACCATCCAAGCAGGAAACCGTTGAACATCCTGTTTCGGTAATTGTTTGTGCAAGGGATGAAGCCAACAATCTGGTTAAAAATCTTCCGGGTATTTTAGTGCAGGATTATAAAACCACACATGAAATTATTGTGGTGAACGATAATTCGATTGATGAAAGCCGGTATATTTTGGATGAATTTAAAAGATCATTCAAAAACTTAAACCCCATCGAGCTTACACAGGAAGCAAAATTAATTACCGGGAAAAAATTCCCATTATCGATGGGCATTAAAAGTGCCAAACACGAAACATTATTATTAACCGATGCCGACTGTGTTCCTTCTTCGGAATTATGGATTCAAAAAATGCAGGAAGGTTATGTTAACGGAATTGAGATTGTTTTGGGCTATGGTGCTTATCATAAAAAATCAGGCATCTTAAATAAATTAATCCGCTTCGAAACTTTTCATACTGCATTGCAATATTTATCTTATGCACTTGCCGGAATTCCGTACATGGGTGTTGGAAGAAATTTAAGTTATAAAAGAAATGTGTTCATCCGCAACAAAGGCTTTTCTTCCATCAATCAAATACCGAGTGGCGATGATGATTTATTTATTAATCAGGTTGCCAACAAAAAAAATACTGCCATTGTAATAGATCCGGCTGCGCATACATTAAGCGAACCAAAAAAAACATGGAACGATTGGATGAAACAAAAGTTCCGCCACTACACCACTTCTAAATATTATTTGTTTAAGCATAAATTTTTGTTGAGCTTATATTCGTTCACTTTATTTTTAGTCTATCCTTTATTGGCGGCAAGTATTATTTTTTATAACTGGTGGTTAACGCTGGCAATATTTGGCGTTCGGTTTCTATTGCAGGCTTTAATTTATTTTAAGGCAATGAAAAAATTAAACGAACAAGACCTCTGGCCTTTCTTTTTATTGCTCGATATCTGGATGTTTTTTTACAGCATTTTATTTTTACCGGCCATTTGGAAAAAGCCAAGAAAAAACTGGGATTAATAATGATCAACATTCTTTATAAATATTTCGACGAGTTTACGCCGCAACAAATCAAGCAGCTCGAATTATTGGAACCGTTGTATAAAGAATGGAACGAAAAAATAAATGTTATTTCCCGAAAAGATATCAACGAAATTTATTTGCATCATGTGTTGCATTCTTTAAGTATTGCAGCCATTGCCGATTTTAATCCCGGCACGCATGTTATCGATATTGGCTGTGGCGGCGGGTTTCCGGGCATTCCGCTGGCGATTTTTTTCCCCGAAACAAAATTTTTATTGGTCGATAGCATTGCAAAAAAATTAAAAGTTGTTGATGCCGTTTGCGAAGTAACCAACATCAGCAACATCACCACGCAACATGCACGTGTTGAAGAAATTAAAAACCGCAAATTCGATTTTGCCGTTAGCCGCGCCGTTGCTCCTTTAAAAAATTTGTGGCAATGGGCTTCGCCTTTATTAAAAAAACATGCGGCCGACGAAACGCATAATATCGCCAACGGATTAATTTGTTTAAAAGGCGGCGACCTGCATCAGGAAATTTACGAAAGCAATACACGCCCCAACATGATGAGCATCTATAAAATTTTTCCTGAAGAATATTTTAAAGAAAAACATATCCTGCACGTTGCTAAATAAAATTTTTATTTTTTTGTAACGAGCGATGGTATTTCATGGCATAAAACAGATTGCATCCATTTCTCTTCTCCAATTGGAGAAGATGCCTGAAAGGCAGATGAGGCTTGTGTCGCACTCTTCAACGCTTTGTTTTTCATGGCAGCAATTATAACTTTATATTGCAATGGAAAAAACAACCCGCAAGCAGCATTGCGAAATATTTATTAAACAAAGGAATTGAGTGAAGTTATTGGTATCATTCCACGCCAACAACTTCATTAGAATTCTCAAAGTTGCGGGCATCACGGTCTGTATTTTGTAATTACTTATTTTTTAAATAATTATCATGAAGCAACTTAATTTTTTTGTGGTAAAGAATATCAAAGCCATTGAAATGGTTGGTGTGTTGATGCGTGTATTCAGTTTTTCATTGGTGAGTTGGTTGGGGCCGGAAAGCCCTTTTTTATTTGTATGGATATTTAACACTGCAGATGCAGTTACACTTTCATGGTGTTCCATTCTCAAAAAAGATAAAGCATACTCTGTACTGAATTTATTCTGGATAATTGTTGGCATAGTTGGTATTGCAAGAACCATCGGTTTTTTGCATCATTAACATGCTATACTTGCATAAGCCAGAGACCTGCGCAAGAAAATATAACTTTGCGGCACAATGGAAAACACAACCCGCAAACAGCACTGGGAAAATATTTATCAAACAAAAGAATTAAATGAAGTAAGCTGGTATCAACCCACACCGACAACCTCATTGGAATTTTTGCAGGAATTTAATATTCCAGCCACCGCAAAAATTATAGACATCGGCGGCGGCGATAGTTTTTTAGCAGATCACTTGCTGGCATTGGGTTATACCGATATTACCGTTCTCGATATTTCGGAAGCTGCATTAGAAAAAGCAAAAAAAAGATTGGGCAATAATTCCGCAAAAATAAAATGGATTGTTGCCGATGCTGCTAATTTTAAACCAACAGAACAATACGATTTCTGGCACGACCGAGCCGCATTTCATTTTTTAACGCAGGAAGAAGAAATTAAAAACTATATCAACACCATTTCAAACGCTGTAAAACAAAACGGTATTGTTGTGATTGGAACTTTTTCTGAAAACGGCCCCAAAAAATGCAGCGATATAGAAATAAAACAATACAACGAAACTTCGTTAACTAATTTATTAAAAGATAGTTTCGAAAAAATTAATTGCATCAACACAGATCATAAAACTCCTTTTGATACCGTGCAGAATTTTATTTTTTGCAGCTTTAAAAAAAGATAATAAGAAGGAGCAAGAAACAAGGAGCAAGAATTTTTATCTGCATCATCTGTGTTTTATTGTACAAGTGTGCGACGCCACTGCAGTTGCATTTTATTCTGCAGCCCGGCACAAAAAAATTAAATTGATTTAAGCGAACGTATCATTTCTCCATAGTTCATTTTGCGTGATAAAGCAGTTACCGCCTGTGCAATTCGTTTTGCTTTTGTGGCTTCGGTTTTAGCAGCATTGATCCAGTTAGAAAAATATCTTTGATGCGATTTTGGTAATTGATTAAAAAATTTTAATGCACTTGGCTCATCTTCCAAACATTGCAGTAATTCATCCGAAAGTGTAAAAACAGTTTCATCTTTTTCTATTTGCACCAGCAATGTTGCGCCTCTTCTTTTTTTAATTCCTTTTCTGATTGTTGCGTTTAACGGCATAATAAAACTACCATCGCCCATGGGCATCAATGCAATTTCTTTTACGGCAAATTCATCGAGTTTACCTTTTACCCTGAACGATTTTTTTGTTTGATGGCCAAGTTGTTTGGCCTGCGCCGAAGTTATTGTAATGTAGTGCCAGCCTGTTTTTTCGCCCTGCTCGCCAAATTGAAATATGGTGGTTGAAAAACGAATCATAAATTAATATACATATTTTATAAGCTTTGTTTTAATTGTTGATTTTTAACGGCAACTGCATTTTTATAGGCGAGTTTTCCGGCTTCAATTAATTCATTTGCTTTGTAAAATTCAAAAACTTTGCAACAGTTTCGGGGTAATTCGATTAATAAATCGGGCGAATAAATTTCGGTCATCATTTCGGTTAATCGGTCCTGCGTAAAATCGTACGATGTACTCAACAGATCGAACATACTTAATTTAGTCAGTGCCTTTTGCTTAATTGTATTTTCTTTATGCCCAATAACCGGAAGTGTAAGCAACCATTCCCAATAAGAATTTTTATCGGTTTCTTTAACAGAATTATCAGGCTTGGGAAAATATTCGTATGCACCGTTTAAATTAACTGCAACAACAATTGCATCATCTTTTTTATGCACGAGATTTAAAGGCAACGGATTTAATACACCGCCATCAACCAAAATAGAATCTTCATTTGTTATTGGTGTAAATACGCCGGGTATTGCAATGGAAGCACGTAATGCTTTAAATAAATCGCCTGTTTTACAATGAACTTCTTTTTTATTTAAAATATCGGTTGATACAGCAGTGAAAGGGATTTTAAGAAGTTCGATTTGTTGTTCGCCAATAAATTCCTGTATCTTATTAAAAACCCTGTCGCCTTTTACAAAACCGTTTGACGTTAATGTAAAATCGAAAAGACTAAACACATTCGATTTTGTTAATCCGCATAGCCATTGTTTATATTCCTGTAAAAAACCGGCGCAATAAATTCCGCCAACAACAGCGCCCATCGAGCAACCAATCACTTCGCAAATTTCGTAGCCATCCTGTTCAAGCATTTCAATTACACCAATATGTGCCATGCCCCTTGCACCACCACTGCCGAGAACTAAATGCACTTTTTTCATGTAACAAAAATATTATAATTGAAGTGAAGCTATGAAAATTATACTACAGTTAATAAAACAGCAACGTAATGGCAAATAGCTGCTGACAGCACAAACAAATGCCAAACAACATGATGCCATTTCCATTTTTCCATTAAATAAAAAATAACACCACCAGAATATAAAATACCGCCAATGATGATTAAAATAATTACCGGAAAAGGAACCGAGATAAAGAAAGTTTTGCCGCCCCAGACCATCATCCAGCCCATTAACAAATAAATTATTGTAGAAAGAATATTGAAACGGTTAACAAAAAATATTTTAAAAATTATTCCCAATAAAACCAAACACCATAATACAAAAAGCATGATGATGCCTGTTGTATTGTAGAGATAATTTAAAATAAACGGCGTGTAGGTTCCGGCAATTAAAAAATAGATACTGATATGATCAAACACTTGCAGTACCTGCTTTACACGCGGTTGCTGAAACCCGTGATACAATGTTGAAAAAGTAAACAACATTAAAAAACAAAATCCATAAACGCTGGCACCAACTACCGAATGAATATTATTTGTGTGAATGGCCAACGCAGTTAATAAGGGTATTGATGCAATACCAAACAAAATACCAATACCGTGAATGATACTGTTTGTTAACTCGAATTTTAGAGTTGATTCTTTTACACTTGATTCCATAAAATGTTTTTATGTCTTCTTTATTAAAGGTCGATTAAAAAATGTTATTGGAAATAAAAAAGAGAAGAACTTATTTCAAATTCTTCTCTTTTAATGCAAGCCGGTTTAAATTAATAAATGTTATTCGTTTCTAAACGCCACCGTTCCGTCAAACACATCCACCAAAACCTTTTTAGTTTTATCGATAGTGCCGGCTAATATTTTTTTACTTAATCCATTTACAATTTCACGCTGAATCAAGCGTTTCAACGGCCTTGCACCAAATTGAGGATCGTAACCGTTTTCGGCTAAATATTCCAACGCATAATCTGTAAACTCCAAATTAATTCCATTCTTTGCTATCAAATCTTTTAATGTATTTAATTGAATATTGATAATGCCTTTGATTTCTTTTTTCATCAATGGCTGGAACATGATCACTTCATCGATCCTGTTTAAAAATTCGGGGCGGATTGTTTGCTTCAACAAATTCATCACTTCAACTTTTGTTTTTTCAACAACAGCTTCTTTATTTTTTTCTGTTACTTTTTCAAAAGCATCCTGAATAATCTGACTACCCATATTGCTCGTCATGATGATGATGGTATTCTTAAAATTAACCGTGCGTCCTTTATTATCGGTTAATCTTCCATCATCTAAAACTTGCAGCAAAACATTAAAAACATCGGGATGCGCTTTTTCAATTTCATCTAACAACACTACGCTGTAAGGCTTACGACGAACGGCTTCTGTTAATTGACCACCTTCATCGTAACCAACATATCCCGGAGGTGCACCCACCAAACGAGATACGGTATGTTTTTCCTGATACTCGCTCATGTCAATTCTTGTCATCATATTTTCATCATCAAACAAATAATCGGCTAACGCTTTTGCCAATTCTGTTTTACCAACACCGGTTGTTCCTAAAAAAATAAATGAACCGATTGGTTTTTTAGGATCCTGCAAACCCGCTCTGCTTCTGCGTATGGCATCGGCAACGGCAGTGATAGCTTCATCCTGACCAACAACCTTTTTGTGCAGTTCATCTTCGAGATTCAACAATTTTTCTCTTTCGCTTTGCAACATTCTGTTTAAAGGAATGCCTGTTGCTTTCGAAATAGATTGTGCAATATCTTCGGCATCTACTTCTTCTTTCAACAAACGTTTTTCGCTTATTGCATCTAATTGTTTTGCACTTGCTTCAATTATTTTTTCCTGTTCTTTTACTTTGCCATAACGGATTTCGGCTACCTTACCAAAATCGCCATCTCGTTCGGCGCGTTCGGCTTCCGATTTTAATTGATCGATATTTGCTTTTGCAGTTTGAATTTTTTCAACAATTTCTTTTTCCTGTTTCCACTTTGCTTTTAATGTATCGCGTTCAACGGTTAACACAGAAATATCCTGTGCCAACTCTTTTAATTTAGTTGCATCATTTTCGCGTTTAATTGCTTCGCGTTCTATTTCCAACTGACGGATTTGTCTTTCTAATTTATCTAATTCTTCCGGCATCGAATTCATCTCTAACCTAAGCTTGGCGGCGCTTTCATCAATTAAATCAATTGCTTTATCGGGCAAAAAACGATCGGTAATATAACGATGCGATAATTCAACCGCAGCAATAATTGCTTCATCTTTTATGCGAACATGATGATGCGTTTCGTATTTATCTTTTATGCCGCGCAAAATAGAAACTGCATCTTCAACACTTGGTTCATCAACCAATACTTTTTGAAAACGGCGTTCGAGTGCTTTATCCTTTTCAAAATATTTTTGATACTCGTTTAAAGTGGTTGCACCAATGGCTCTTAACTCGCCACGTGCCAATGCAGGTTTTAAAATATTTGCAGCATCCATTGCACCTTCGCCACCACCGGCACCAATTAATGTATGAATTTCATCAATAAATAAAATTATTTCTCCTTCACTTTCTGCTACTTCTTTTACAACTGCTTTTAAACGTTCTTCAAACTCGCCTTTATATTTTGCACCGGCAATTAATTGTCCCATATCCAGCGCATAAATAATTTTTGATTTTAAATTTTCGGGCACATCGCCATTTACAATCCGCATGGCCAAACCCTCTGCTATCGCGGTTTTACCAACACCCGGCTCACCAACAAGTATCGGATTATTTTTAGAACGGCGCGATAAAATATGCAGCGTTCTTCTTATTTCTTCATCTCTGCCAATCACCGGATCTAATTTTCCGTTGCCCGCCATTTCGTTTAAATTTTTTGCATATTTCTGCAACGAATTATATTGCTGCGATTGTGTTTGCGAATTAACCGTTGAACCTTTTCGCAATTCTTTAATGGCAGCCACCAAACCTTTTTCGGTTAAGCCTGCATCTTTTAATAATTTTCCGGCATCATCGTTTACCTGCAATAAACCAAGCATTAAATGTTCAGTGCTTACAAATTCATCGCCGAATTGTTTTAAGGATGAATTGGCTTTTAATAAAGCATTATTTAAATCGCGGCTGATATTTTGTGCAGGCTCTGCAGCACCTGCTTTTGGCAAACGTTTAATACTTTCATCAATCTTGGTTTCGATAAATGCAACGTTTACATTATTCTTCTTCAATAAATATTCAACCGGACTGTCTTCATCGGCCAGCAGAGCTTTTAATAAATGATTTGTTTCGATGTTTGGATTACCATTATTAAACGCCACTTGTTGTGCCGCCTGAATGGTTTCCTGTGCTTTAATTGTATAATTATTCAGATTCATAAATATTGTTTATTAGTTTATTTGTTTAATGGTTTAATAGTTTATTGGTTTATCAGTAAGATGTTTTTTGTTTTTACTCCCGACTATTTTTTGTTACCAACATTTGTATTTCATGGCATCTTCGTTGCGTCGCACCCTTGTACGCTTTGTTCTTTGTTCAGCAAAGTTCGCACAGTTGAAGTGAGTGACACAACAAAAGTTAAATTAATATTCTGTTGCCCGTAAACAAAAACTTTTCTTTTAATTTCACAAACTATAATCCATTCACAAAAACAGGAAAGAATGTCACAGCATTTTAATTCTATCTGCCGCAAATACAGTCTGGTTACGTATTTTATGCTTTTATGTCTTGTTTCATTCGGGCAGTACGACTTCAGTAATCTTGATAAAAAATTTAACGAAGCCAAAAAAGAATTAGGAAAAAATACGGTAATACTGATCTATAAGGACGGCAAAATTATTTATAAAAAAGAAAGCGACGACTTTAAAGCCAACAGTCCCGCGCAAATTGCAAGTTGCAGTAAATGGTTAACAGCAGCATTGGTTATGACATTTGTTGACGAAGGAAAAATTTCTTTGGACGACAAAGTAAGTACGTACCTGCCCATTTTTGCGAAGTATGGTAAAAGTTTTATTACCATCAGAAATTGTTTAAGCCACGAAACAGGAATTAAACAAGAGCATGTTAATTTATTAAGCATCATGGACAAAAAAAAGTTTGCCAGCTTAGAGGAAGAAGTAAATGATTTTGCATCAAAAAAAGAAATTGATTTTAATCCCGGCACAGGATTTTATTATGGCGGCATCGGTTTAAATATTGCAGCAAGAGTATTGGAGGTTATTACAAGAAAAAAATTCGATCAGTTAATGAACGAAAGAATTTTGCGGCCGCTTGCTATGCGCAACACTTCGTTTTTTAGCGAGAAAGCAATAAATCCATCGGGAGGTGCAACATCTGCTGCTATTGATTACATTAATTTTTTGTCGATGATTTTAAATAAAGGAATGTTTAAGGATAAAAGAATTTTAAGTGAGAAGGCGATTGAGGAAATGCAAAAATCCGAAACTGTAAATATTCCAATTAAATATACACCAAAAACTGCCGAAGGTTTTAATTATGGTTTGGGCGAATGGATTGAGGAAGCAGATGAAAACGGTAAAAGCATTGTGGTTTCTTGTCCGGGTTTATTCGGTACCTGGCCTTGGGTAGATAATTGCAGAGGTTATGCCTGTATTATTTTTACAAAGAGTATCATCAGCGAACATAAAAAAGAAGTTTATTCAGATTTGAGAAAAACCATTGAAGAAATAATACCATCAACTTGTAAATAATTTTTTACTACACGAATTTTTGCGAATTACACGAATTGGTTTATTAGTTTGATGGTTTATTGGTGGAATAATTTAGTTTTTGTTTTTTTAGTTTTTAATGCTTATTAATTTGTGCATGTATTTTTTAATCTAAAATAAATCAGCCCATGGGAAATTTTACCGACTATTTAATTATTGCAGGAAAGTCTGTAACGATCTATGTTTTCATTATTGCTGCCATCAGGATATTCGGGAAGAAGGAATTAACACAGCTTTCGGTAATTGATCTGGTGTTTATTTTGCTTATCAGTAACAGCGTGCAAAATGCCATGGTAGGGAACGATACAACCGTACAAGGTGGCATGGCTGCGGCTTTGGGGTTGTTTATTACCAATTATATTTTTAAAATTTTTCTGCGCAAATCTGATAAGTTCAGCAAAATTGTTCAGGGTGAAAAAATTGTGATTGTTGTTGGCGGAAAAATCCAGCAATATGGATTAAAGAAATCGATGATGAGTGTTGAAGAAGTAGAAATGGCTGTAAGAGAACATGGCGTGAAAGATATTACCGAAGCCGATTTAGTTGTATTGGAAGTTGATGGAAATGTAACCGTTTTATCGCACGATTATTCGCATAAAACAGTGAAGAAAAGAAAGAAACCGCAATTGTCGCATAATCCATAAAAAATTTATAAGCAGCATGGATGGCTGTTAATAAAATTTTTATGTTCAGTCGTGATATCGCGACTAAAATTTATTCTGTTTGTTTAACGAAAACAATTTTAGCACGATCGGCTTTATACATGGTATCGCGAAAACTAACCAGGTTATTAAATTCGCTTGCAGGAAAACTGGCGGTATTCTCTTCATGTATTCGAACCAGATGAATGGTGCTTCCATCAAACTGATAAGATATTTTATACTCGCCGAATTTATTTTTTATGCTTAAATCTTTGGGCATAGATTCTACTTTATAATTTGCCGGGATTTTTATATCGATTGAATCAATATCCAAGTATGAATATTTTAATTTAATATCAAATTTTCTTTCAGCGCCGGAAGTTAATTTTGATGCTTTATTAAATAAATCGGGTTGCACAAAAAGCCGTTTGCCCGAAACAGAAGCATAATTTGGCGAAGTAATTTTTAAGTATTCATCAACCACAGGGATCTTTCCTTTCATCTCTTTGTAATCAGATTTTTCTACTTTGTAAGTTGGTAAACTGATGGTGCTGTTTAAATATTTTTCACGTTGTTCATTACTTGCATCATGAATCAGGCTATGTTGCAGTTCCTGCTGTGTGCCGCAATGTTTTGTAAAAATTTCGGCAACAAGATTTCCGTTTTCATCAATGCTTGCATTTACTTTCCTGGATTCTAAATTATTTTTTGCCGAATAGATGGGCGTATGCACCACATGGCCGCCATCATCATCAATCAATAAAACATCTCTGTCGCCGGTAAATGTTCCCATAAAACCTGCGCTTTCTGTTTGGCTTGTACACTCCAACCATGTTGTATCTTTTCCATTAGGTACACACATAATGGCATGATTAAAATATGGTGCCGGAAAATCGGGCCATAAGCCGCGTTTACCCGCACCGGCAGTAACCAAAACATATTTGGCATTTATTTTAACTTCTTTTAATAAACTAACCATGTAATTGCTTAATGCTTTACAATCGCCGTATTTATTTTGTGCAACATAATTTGCATCGAAAGGTTGCCAGCCGCCCATACCAAGTGTTACTAAAATATAATGTGTGTTTTGCTGCATGTAATTATATAACACTTTTATTTTTTCATCAACCGAAGAAAGATTGTCGGTAAGCTGATGAACCTGTTGTTTAACATTATCGGGCAATTCATCTTTTCCTTTATTTAATTCTACAATAAATTTTCCGAGATCCTTCCAGCTATCCATGTTTCCCTTGTATCCGCCAATCTCAAAATTTGATGGTGTGATATAAACGCCGGGAACATAATTATTAAAATCATCCATCAATACTTCGCCTTCCGATGCTTTTATATTTTTAGCTTCCCACTTATAAAAAGTGGTATTTTCATTTTCAGATATTTTAGGTGGTGAAGTTGTATTTAAAAGTTTGTAATTAATCTTATATCCTGTTGGCACTTCAACAGAAAAATTACTTTGCTGAACCGAATAATTTTCGCTTTTTACCGGATCCCAAACCGGTAATTGAAAAATGCCATCCAATTCTTCTTCTTCTTCAAATTCAACTGTGAAGGGATACAACTTATTATAAAACTGATATTTTTTTACTCTTGCATCTCTGAAAAGCGTTATCCTGTCCTCATAAGCAACATCATCCATTTCTCTTTTCTTAACCGTTTTAATTAGTTTACCGGTTGCATCGTATAATCTTGCGATCACATCGGTAAGCTTATCGAATTTATCGTAATGATTTACATATTGTGTGTATTCATCACCCGACTCTTTCAAAACAGTTACAGCATATTTGTGTTTATATGTTGCAGATTTGGGCGAATGAATTAATATTTTAGAATCTTCGAAACGCAATACTGCTTCAGCATTCTGCAACAGCGAATCGGGTATTAATGTTACATTATAATTTTGCGCTTTTATTAAAAAAGGAAAAGAAAAAATAATGATTGCAATGATTTTTTTCATACTTATGATTTCACTTTTTTAAATACTATTTGCTCGGACTGTTTTTTAAAGATGAAAGCATAAAAGTCTCTCAGCGTTTCATAATCTTCATTTGTAAAATTTGCTTTATTAATTTTTAGGCTTACACGCATTTGAATATTTTCTGCATCTTTCAGAATGATATATTCAAACATGCCATCTTCTCCGTTTAATGTTAGCCTGGTGCTTTTTGGCAATTCATCAACAACATATCCTTTGGGTATTTCCATAATAAGCGTATATGTTTGATTTTGCGTAAAAGGCATTTCAACCGGATAAAATCTTTGTGCTGCCACAAAAGGATTTTTTTTGATGATGGTTTCCTGTAACGGATTAAAATAAACAATATCATTGTCGCCAAATGCCGGATAAGCAGTTTCGTATGTTATAGCAATCGGGTCATCATAATTTTTAACCGAATCTATTTTAAAATTTTTTATCTCTACATTTTCGGGTAAGGAAGTTTTAAATTGTTTTTTGGTATTGATCTTCCTTAATGGTTGTTAGTTCGTTTCTAAGATGTAACGATGAATAATATCCCAAATTCTGTGTTACATTACCCAAAGGTTTCCCGCCATTGGCATCATTAAAGATGAACGCACTTGTGAAAGATGTTTCTTTTAACGAATCGGCATAAAAATAAACCGGCATCAGCACATCTTTTGTAACTTCTCTTGCATGTCCGTTATAACATTCGAGCGGAAGTTTTCCAAAACCTATTTTAGAATCCGATGCATCGAGATAAATTATTTGATCATCAATCAAAGCTTTTACAATTAAATAATTATATCTGTCCATCAACGGATATAATTCATTGGTTAGACCACGGCTTCTTGTACTGAGTATGACTGGATTTGCCTCAATTTTTTCGTGACGCAGCATTGCCACCAAAAGCAAATTAATATCAGCAACAGTTCCTGCTTTATTTTTAAAAACATCTTTTAAAGTTGTACTTGCATAAACGCCGTATTTATTTTTCACAGAAATATTATCCCGAACATATTGAAAAATATTTCTTGCTTTTTCTTCCTGTGTTTTAGCTGCAGCAACAATTTGTTTTATATTATCATCCAACCAGCTATTCGATCTGTTTATTAAACCGCCAAACATATCAGCATCTCTAAAACTTTCAGCAACTTTTTTCCAGTCACTCATATATGGTTGGGGTATTGTATTTGGATAATGTACCTGAGCTAATTGAAATTCGATCTTGGCAATATGATTATTTAATGTGGTTGTAAACGATTCAGGTTTTAAGCCCGGTACATTTTTCATAACCCAGCGGTGATTATCCTGTGATCCCGGAATATCAACATTTTCATAATGAATTGGTGAACCTCCTCCTCCAAATCCACCGCCACCACTTACTTCGTAACGTACTCTGAAAGAAAAACGAACTTGCGATTGTTCTACTTTATTTATGAAAAAAGGCCGGTAACCCTGCGATAATGTTACATATCTATAAAACTCGGGAATACCCGCATTGTATTCGCTCCACAAACATGGATATTCCCCCTGAAAAGCCCATGCTTGAAAATTAGAAAAGAAATCTGATTTAATGGTGTACGAATATTCAATTAAGCTTCCTTCTTTCAAAGCCGGGAAAGTAAATTTTTTAACTACCCAGTTTTTATTTTTCTTTTCAGTAAAAACAGAACTATTATCCACTTTTGCTTCTACCACTTTTCCATCTTCAATATTATAAGTATATGCTTTTAAAGATTCTAATTTTTCGGCAGCCGAACCGTTTCCGGAAGTGTATAAATAAATGTTGACAGTGGCCGCATCAAATCCATTCTTATTTAAAATCTTTATCCTTGTCTTTTTTGTAAACTGAAGCGATACAGTAAGTTCGGATGCGTTTGTAACAAATTCCGAATTGCCCCAATCGGCCACTACAACTGCATTTGCGCCCGAATCGAATGCCGGGGCTTTTATATCAAAATCTTCGATCTTAATTTTTCCAAATCGTACAGGCGTTTTATCCTGAGCCGCGATAATATTAACTGAAAATAAAAATACAGTTAATAAAATGGATGTTGTTTTAAGGATTCTCATAAAAAGCGATAGTTTATTTTCTTATTTTTTTGAATACGATTTGTTCGGCTTCTTTTTTTACAATCTGGCCATAAAATTCTCTTAAGCTCTGGTATGTTTCGCTGCTAAAATTTGCTTTATTTAGTTGCAGACTGCATTTCATCTGAATATTGTTTTCATTTACAGCAATCAGATATTCAAACATTCCGTCGCCCTCATTTAACTTAACCCTTGCAGATTTCGGGATCTCATCTACCATATATCCTTTCGGTATTTCCATATATAATATATAAGTATCATCAACAGTATAAGGCATTTCAACCGGATATTCCCTTTCAACGGCAGCAAAAGGATTTTTTACAATTTTTTCATCAAACAGCGGATTAAAATAAATGATTTCATTATTATCAGAAATATTAAACTTCAGATCATATTTTATGGTAACTGGTAATTCTAATTCGTTTATCGAATCAATCGTGATATTTTCTATTTTGATATTATCCTGAATATTATTTTTTTCAATTTCGGATATAAAGTCTTTCTCTGAGGCCTTTGCGATGGCTTGCCTTGCATGCAACGATTCATAATAACCACAATTTTTTGATACCGATCCCGTATAGCCTTTTTCAGGATTATTAGAAATTACAGCTAATACCGTTCTTTTTTCTTTAAGCTGATCGGTTTTAAAATAAACATCGGCCGAATCTTTTGATATAATTTTTGCAAAGCCATTATAACAATTTAAAGGCAATTTTGCAAAACCAAGTAAAGGTTGCGTTGCATCTAAATAATAATCTTCGTCTCCCAATTTTATTTTGCAGATAACATAATTATATTGATCCATCTGCGGAAATTTGGAGTACGCACGTCCTGCTTCCCTCACACTTAATATTACCGGAGATGCAGAAACAGCC
Source organism: Chitinophagaceae bacterium (assembly GCA_036260755.1). Taxonomy (GTDB): domain Bacteria; phylum Bacteroidota; class Bacteroidia; order Chitinophagales; family Chitinophagaceae; genus CAIQDX01. The sequence continues at coordinate 15,945 of DATAMD010000015.1, forward strand.
AGTTGCCTCAACAACCCGGTTAATAAAAGATTTATCTCGCCAACATTACCCGATTTTTTTTCAATTACATCTTTCATCGTTGATTTAAAAAAGAATTGATGATAATTAGTACAGGTAAAGTTTTTCTGCAAATAATAATAAATGGTTTTTACCTGTTGCAGTTGACTGTCTTTATCGTTCACAATTTTTTTGGCAAGCTGATTTAATAAATCATCGTTCTCTTCTAATACTTTTCCGAAATCACTTCTTTTTAAAATTTCATCAACGGCTTTCTGCCATGTTGTAAAAACATCACGTGTCTGCTCCCCGTCATTTGTTTGATACAATTGAAAATCTATTTTGGCAATATAATTCAGCGGTGTTGTTATGTAATCTTCAACTTTTACACCACTGATATCTTTCATTACCCATCTGTGTTTGCTTACCAGTGTGCTTACGCTCAGCGATTGTTCAGTTTGCATAATACCATCGCCACGTTTCATTCTTACCTGATAAGTTTTATACCCTTCTTCCGTCTTATCAATATAAAAATTATTTTGCCCTTGCCTGAACGACATATAAATTACCAAGCTGGGAATTGCAATATTATACTCGTTCCATAAAGTTGGATATTGAGGATGCTGAAATTCCCATGAAGGAATATTAAAAATAAAATTTGACTTGATGGTGTACGAATACTCAATGATACTGCCTTCAGATACTCCCGGAAAAGCAAACTTTGTTACAGAATGATTCTTGTCTCTTTTTTCATTGAAAATTGATTTCTTATCTAATTTATTGGTTAGTACTTGCCCGTTGACTAAATTATAAGTCGTTGCATTCAAATCACTCAGCTTCTCTCTTTCGTCATCATCCTGATATAACGGAATTTCTATAGCAGCAATATCAATGGCTCTTTTATTGATGATTTTGATTCTTGTTTTTCTTTTAAAAACATAAGTAAACCATCCGTTGTTGTTACCTTCAAATTCGGTATTTCCGATATCTGCAATGATTACGGCGTTTGTATTTGAATCAATCAAAGGTGATTGAATAACAAAATCAGATACCGTAATTTTATCAAACTTATAAATCTGGCTATTTTGAGAATATAGTTTTGAAAATGTTGCAGCAAACAAAAAAAATAATGCAGGTATCAACCGTCTTTTCATAGAAAAGAAATATTATCTGATGAAAATAAAATATTTCAGGATAAATGAACAATTTTTTTAACCTTTTTTTTGAATGACTGACGAAAATCATGTTTCATATATAAAATTAGCAGCAGGCAAATTAGGCTTTGATTATTGCGGCATTGCAAAAGCACAGCCATTAACCGATGATGCCCGCAGGCTGGAAAGGTGGCTGCAACAGGGTTTTAACGGAAAGATGCAATACATGGAAAACTATTTCAATCAGCGGAT
>DATAMD010000053.1:0-3107 GCA_036260755.1 Chitinophagaceae bacterium
AAATTTTAATCCATTAATATTTCAGGTAATTCGTATTTCATACAGAGATATAATTTTTCGAGTGTGTTTAATTTCATGTGGGGGCAATCATTACAGGCACAATTATTATTTGGCGGTGCCGGAATAAATGTTTTAAGCGGATTTGATTTTTGCATTTCGTGCAGAATTCCTGTTTCGGTTGCAACAATAAATTCGGTTGCAGAATTTGTTTGAGAATATTTTAATAATTGAGTGGTGCTGCCAATATAATCTGCAATATTTAAAATAGTCTCTTCACATTCGGGATGCGCAATTAATTTTGCTTCGGGATGGCGAATTTTTAATTTGGTTATCTTTTCCAGACTAAAAATTTCATGCACCATACAAGCACCGTTCCATAACAACATTTTTCTTCCTGTCTTTTTATTTAAATAAGCACCGAGATTTTTATCGGGTGCAAAAATTATTGGTTGATCTTTTGGTAAACTTTCAATTATTTTTTCTGCGTTTGATGAAGTACAAATTATATCGCTTAATGCTTTTATTTCGGCCGAACAATTAATGTAAGAAATAACTAAATGATCTGGGTTTTTATCTTTAAATCTTTTAAATAAATCAGCCGGAGCGCTATCTGCCAAAGAACATCCTGCATTTAAATCGGGTAATAAAACTTTTTTTGTAGGGTTTAAAATCTTTGCTGTTTCTGCCATGAAGTGCACGCCGGCAAAAACAATAATCTCTGCATTTGTTTTTTCTGCTTCCTGTGCAAGCCCCAAACTATCTCCGATATAATCTGCAACGTCCTGAATGTCGGGCTCCTGGTAATAGTGTGCAAGTATGATGGCATTTTTTTGTTTTTTTAACTTTTCTATTTCTGCAAACAAATCTAACGAAGGATTTACATCAATATCTAAAAAACCTTTTGACAAATCTTGTGTTGTGTTCATAAACTTTGTAATAATTCTTTAATAATACTTTTATATAAAACCAATATTACTATTACGGGTGTGTATATCGTGATAACTTAATTACACACAAAGAGCAAAGTTAATTAGATGAAGTTTATTAACAGAAACTAACATTTAATTAAGGTTGTGTTTTATAATGCAGTAATAATTTAAACAGGTTTACTAACACCGGTTGATAAAATATAAAATAAAATTCACTATTCGGTAGTCACAGGTTACTCACTGTTAATTATGAGTATTTAATTGGTGTTGTTTTATTTGTTTTTAATTAAAGTAAATAAAAATGGCGGAGTTATTATAATTTTTAACACAGGAGAAGAAGTAAAAAATCATTTTTCTCACCGTTTTTTTAACTTTATTAACGGCGGTATGTGGAAAAGAAATAGTCATCAAAAAGAAACACATTTCTGCTTCTTTTCAAAAATCAAGAAGGCCTTGAGTTTTGATATTTTTTCCACAATTTGTTCAATAAGCAGATTCCCCTATTTTTGCCATCCTTTATTTATTGTTTTTAATACTTATTATATGTCTGTTATACAAAGAATTCGTGACAAGGGTGCCTGGATTGTTTTTGCAATTATTGCTTTAGCGTTGATTGCTTTTATTCTGCAAGATGGTGTACGCCGCGGCGGAAATGGTTTTTCAGGTGGTTCAGTTATTGGAAAAGTAAATGGTGAAAGTATTGAGCGTGCCGATTTTGAGCAAAAATTGTCTATGTACGGAAAAGGCCAGCAAAGGGAGCAATTAATTGGCCAACTTTGGAATCAGGAAGTTTCAACAATTCTAATGAAACAGGAGTTTGATAAGTTGGGCTTGTCTGTTTCTCAGAAAGAATTAAACGAAATTATGTTCGGCGAAAACTCTCCATTAAAAAGAGAGTTCACAGATCCGCAAACAGGCGTTTTTGATGTAGAAAGGGCCAGGGAAGCGTTTGCACAGATAAAAAAATCGAAAAATACCGAACAACAGGCCGGCATCATTGAAGCATATATTAAACCTGCTATTTTACAGGCACTCAATAATAAATATCAGACACTGATACAACAAAGTTTATATGTTCCAAAGTGGATGATCGAAAAGCAGCAAGCAGATAATAATTCTATTTCGTCTGTTTCGTTTGTTTATGTTCCTTACTCAAATGTTTCTGATAGTTCTGCAAAAGTCAGCGACGATGAAATTTTGGCTTATGCAAAAAATCACAGAAAAGAATACGAAAGAGACGAAGAAACCAGGTCTATTGCGTATGTAACATTCGGCGCTTCTGCAAGTGCTGCCGATTCTGCAGCAACAAAAAGCCAGTTAACTCTTTTAAAAACAGAATTTGCTTCGACCGGCGACATTACTTCTTTCTTCTCAAAGAATGCAAGCGAATCTCCTTATTATGATGGATATATAAGCAAAAAAGAGATCAAACAAAAATATATTGATTCAATCATAAAGCTTCCCGCAGGAAGTGTTTATGGTCCTTATGTTGATGCAAATAATTTTGTTTTGGCAAGGGTTGTTGCAGAAAAATCCATTCCCGATTCGGCAAAAGTTCGTCATATCCTGATTTCGACACATCAGCAAGATCCAAACTCCGGAACATTGGTTAGAGTAAGGGAAGATAGTGTTGCAAGAAAAATTATGGATACAGTTGAAGCTGAAATTAAAAGCGGCAAAAATTTCGATTCGGTTTGTGCAAAATATTCTGACGACGGAAATAAAAACAAGGGAGGCGTTTACGATTTTTTTGCTTCTGCACGAATGGTTCCCACATTCAATGATTTTAGTTTTGATAAACCGGTTGGATCAAAAGGTGTAATTAAAACAGAATTTGGATTTCATTATGTTGAAGTGTTGGCGCAAAAAGGTTCCGGCCCGGCATATAAAATTGCATATTTAGCTAAACCAATCATTGTAAGCAACGAAACCGATGCTGCTGCAAACAATGCTGCCGCACAGTTTGCCGGCACAAGCAGAAATAAAAAACAGTTTGAAGAAAATGCAGCAAAAATTAATAAAACAGTAACCCCATCAGGAGAAATAAAAGAAAACGATTTTACAATTTCAGGATTGGGTGAAAGCCGTCAGTTGGTTCGCTGGATTTACGAACATTCGGACGGAGATATAAACGATCAGCCAATTAGAATTGGCGATAATTATGTTGTTTCAGATAAT
>DATAMD010000065.1:0-5240 GCA_036260755.1 Chitinophagaceae bacterium
AAATATGTGCTGCACCATGTGTATTCAAATCAATTTGCTTGATATGTGCACCAACAATTTTATTGTTCAGCATTCTTTCGGCTCCGTTGCCAAAAGGAAGAATATTTAATCCGTCGCTGCCGGCATTAATTTGTTTGGCAGCATCATTCATTTGCTGGTAAGAAAGATTGATACCGCAAATATTTTTCACCCATCTGTTCAAGATACCGGTTCCGTTAATACATAATAATACACCAATTCTGTTTTGATTGTAGGTATGATTTACATGCGCAAAACTATTTACACGCGATTGTTTATCGTAAGTTAACTGGTCGCTTACTCCGTAAATAACGCCCGAAGTGCCCGCCGTTGCTGCAACTTCGCCGGGTTGCAATACATTTAACGATAAAGCATTGTTGGGTTGATCGCCTGCTTTGTATGTAACCGGGATATTTGTGTTTAATGATAATGTATCGGCAATATTTTTTTTTCAGCAAGCCATGCGTTGAAAAAACTTCACGAATAGTTGGAAACGAATTTTTATTAAATCCGTAATAATTCAACACATCATTCGACAACTCTTTATTTTTAAAATCCCAAAAAATCCCTTCGGATAAGGAAGAGATACTTGTTGTGGTTTCGCCGGTAAGTTTCATCGAAATAAAATCGCCGGGTAATAATATTTTATCAATCTTTTGATATAATGCCGGTTCGTTATCTTTTACCCATTTTAATTTTGATGCAGTAAAATTTCCCGGCGAATTTAGTAAACGCGATAAACATCTTTCTTCACCAATTTCTTTAAATGCTTTATCGCCAATTTCAACCGAACGGCTATCGCACCAGATAATACTGTCGCGTAAAACTTTTTGATTTTTATCGACCAATACCAATCCGTGCATCTGATAAGAAATACCGATTGCTTTTATATTTCTTGGATTATATTTTTTAGTTGCATTTGCTTTTAAGATGGCTTCCTGAACATGCAACCACCACATTTCGGGAGATTGTTCGGCCCAGCCGTTTTGTAATGATACAATATCCGATTCGGTTTCAGGATATTGTGCCGAGGCAATGCATTGTTGAGTGGAAGCATCAACAACCGATACTTTTACAGAGGATGTTCCTATATCTAATCCTAATAATAACATAAGGCAATAATCGTATTTAGAATGCCAAAAATAGCCTTAGCTCTTTCGCTAATCAACTGCTATGTTGGTAATAAAATATGCTATCTTATCAATGTTTTGTAGCTTCGCAGTTTTATTTTGATAAAATAAAGGTTTTATAGATGTACACGCTTATTCAGAAAATTCATGTAGAAGATTATAATTCGTTTGCATGCCGCACTTACCGCACCCCCGATTTCGAAACTAACTGGCATAAGCATGAAGAATGCGAACTGATAATAATTACCGAAGGGCATGGCACTGCGTTGATAGGAGATTATATTGGCAATTATAATACCGGTGATGTTTTTTTTATGGCAGGGAACCTTCCTCACTGGTTCAGAAAATCACATCATAAAATGACGGGAAGCGCCATTGCGGCCCAATTCAGAAAAGATTTTTGGGGCGACAGTTTTTTGCAGTTGCCCGAGATGAAAGAAATAAATCACCTGCTGAACAAAGACGATATAGGGATTAAAATAAAACCGAAAGTTCAAAAAACAATTGCAGTTCTTTTAAAAGAATTAGAATCGGAAAAGGGTATTGAAAGAATATATAAACTGATGTTCTGCCTGCAAAAAATTTGCAAACCATCGGCTTATAATATTATTACAGATGGATTCTCCTACACCTCAAGTTCGGAAGAAAATTCTACCATAAAAGAAGTGTTCGATTACAGTTTAAAAAACTATTTAAAGAAAATAACACTTAAAGAAGTTGCCAATATTGCAGATATGAGTATCCCTACATTCTGCCGTTTTTTTAAAAAAAATATTAAAAAAAGTTATTTCGATTTTTTGAAAGAATTACGAATTGGCCATGCCTGCAAACTTTTAAAAACAACCAATAAACCAATTCTTGAAATTTGTTACGAAAGCGGTTATAACAGTTGGGCACACTTCAGTAAACAATTTAACAACGTAAAAAAATGCACGCCTTCGGTTTACAGAAACCAATTTATTAAGTTACAGAATTGAAATGTGTTGAATATTTGTTTGTGTACCTGTTGCCATGAAAACAGAACGTACAAGTGTGCGACGCAACAGCAACACAGCTTTGCACAACTGCCGGTAACAAAAAAACATTGTGCTTATGCAACACAATGTTTTTTATTAAAACAAAATTATTTTATTGAATTGCTGTAATCAATTCATCATTTCTGTTCCAGCCGCTTAATTTTAGCTGCAATTTTTTATTGGCAATTGTTGCGTTTGGATAAGTTGCATCAAGCGTAATTGTTTCGCCGGGTGCGAGTGTAAAATAATTGCCGCTCCAGAACCCGGGGAATATTTCATCGTTGCCTTCGGTTAATTTTGGATGCACAAAAAACGCCATTTGTTTGGTGGGATTTGTAAATTGAATGTTCCACCTGGTATTGGTTTTATCTTTTGTTTTTGTAATAATTTTTACATCGAGTTTTGCAGGCGTAATATTTTTTAATGATTGATATTGATGATCTTTTGCAAACCAATACACATTATGCGAAACCAATTTTCCGGCGGCATCTTTTAAATTCAAAACCACAAAACTTAAGTTTGTATATTTTGAAAGAATTGAGTTTAATGAAATTGTTTTCTTCACATCCGATTCGCCAATATTTAATTTTGTTTTTTGTGTAAATAATTGTTTGCCGTTTAAATCGTAAACAGCAGCATCAACCGATAAATTATTTTCGGCATGAAATGTCCTGTTGATTACAGCAACAACCGAATCGTCTAAATTTAATTGTACATGCAATTTTTCGTTGGCCGATTGCATAAAATAATATCCGGCATTGGGTGCCAAATAGTAATCGAATATTTGCCAGATAACACTCGGAAATGCAGGGTTTAATTTCCATAACAACACACCACCATTATCGTTTAATTTATGAGCCGCAGCTTCAAATATTCCGCGATAACCATCAGCATTCATGATTTGCATTTTATCTGAAAAATCTTTCAAAGTTGTTGGCGCACCTAATCTTTTTATCATTTCGTAATAATACAAATCGTAATGGCCATTGCCGCTGCAGGCATCATGGTAACCCCACGAATTATTAAACGGATAAGGCAATGTTGTATCATGTTTCAGATCAACAATATTTTTACTTAAACTTTCGTAAGGCACCTGCGATGGAATACCTGTTTCATCTTTAAACAACCAATCTTTTCCTTCATTAATTTTTGTATAATAAAAATTAGGATCTTCCCACATATACGAACCACCGCTGTACACGCCACCGGGTTGATTATCGGGCCACGACATGTTCCAATCTTTTGGTAAATGTGCAAAGCCCGAAGAACATGGAACGAAAGGCCTTGTGCCATCAATCAATGCAACATTATCTCTCATGGCATCGTACAATTTTTTGCGGGCATGGCCTTCGTTGCCACCGGTCCAAACCAATAATGAAGGATGGTTGCGCAAACGATAAATAGTGCTGATGGTATTATTTATATAAACATTTCCCTGATAAGGAAAATCTGCAGAACCTTTAAATTCTCCGTGCGTATCGCCGGTTATCCAGAAATCTTCCCATACCAATAATCCTAATCTGTCAGTTGTTTCAAAGAATGCATCAGGAGGTGCAACACCGCCGCCCCAGATTCGTATCAAATTTGTATTTGCATTTTTGCACAACAATAATTCTTGTGCAAAGCGCAACGAATCTTCCTGCAACATCATATCCGGAACCCATGCGCCGCCAACCAAATGAATACGTTTTCTATTTACATAAAAATCTCTTTTGCCCCATTCGTTTACTGTTGAATATTTCGAATCAACCGTTCTTATTCCAAATACAAAACTTGTATCATCAGAAATTTCGTTACCCGAAAAATATTGTAAACGTATTTTATATAAATCGGCATTGCCATAACCGTGCGGCCACCAAATATGCGGGTGCTGAATAATTAATTGTTTGAATTGATTGGATGAAAACTCTAATTTTTTTTGCTCATCAGCATTTACCGAAATATTTTGTGTTATGCTGAAACTGTTGCCTGCAAAGGTTTCCGGCGAAATGGTTATTTGTAATTTTCCCTGTTTATTTTGTTTGCTGTAATTGGCTAATGTTAATTGAATATTCAGTTTTGCGGCATTTGTATCATTACCCGAAACAAATGTTGTTGTAATTTTTGGTTGCTGCACCACCACATTTCCCGATGTTCTTAAATATACAGGTTGCCATATTCCCATATTTCTGTCTCTTATTTCGGGCATCCAATCCCAACCAACAGAACAAAGCATGGTAACGTTTTTTCCAATGTCGCCGGTGGGTCCGCCATTCTCATAAAAATCGCCCAACGCATTTAATTGCGGATGTGCGGGCAATCCCGGAAAATCGAGCGGATAAATTTTTACTGCTAAAAAATTTTCTTCCCCGGTTTTAATTGCATTGCTCACATTCAAATTAAATTCGGCAAACATGCCAACGAGTTGAGATGAATCGGCAATTAATTTTCCATTCAACCAAACATCGGCACGGTAATTAATTCCTTTAAAAATTAATTGAAATAATTTGCCTTTATCGTTTGCGGGAATTGTAAAACTTGTTTTATACCAATATGCTTTTTTCCATGGATTAGGCACATTGGGGATATGCGAATATTGTGCTAAATGATATTGATTGTTGAAACTGTCTGAAGCATCGGGTATAAACATATTATTCAATCCATCATACGGGTTTGGATAAATTTTGTTAGCAACCAATCCTGTTAAAACCGTTGATGGCACTGTAACAGGCAACCATTTTTCTTTTGAATGATAGTTGGCAGTTGATAATTCTGCACCATTATTTTTTACAATTTCGGATGATTGTAAAACAAATTGTTTTAGCTGAATTTGTTTTACCTGCTGCGCATTTAATAAAAACGGAAACGCAACAATGAGCGACAGGCTTTTTAATGAGATATATTTCATATAATATTTTTTATTTGAATGATAGGCTGTTAAACCTCTTCGGAAATTAATGCTTCGACAAGCTCCTTTAGACCAAAATAGAAAATAGTTCTTTGACAAATTGGATAGAAAATAAAAAGACGAAAGAAATTTGTGAAAAGAAAGTGGGGTGAACTTAGACAAGCTCCAGACCTAAGGTCTATAGGCTGT
>DATAMD010000069.1:0-15327 GCA_036260755.1 Chitinophagaceae bacterium
AAAATAAATTAAAATAAAAGCTATTAGCTAATAGCCAATAGCTGATAGCTTTTCTTCAGTAGAAGTGTGCGACGCCACAAGAGTTTAATAGCAATACAACAGCCCGTTAACAAAAAAAAATAACTGCAAATTTTTAGCGTGATAGTTGTCACAGTAAAAAAGCTTTTGCTGCATCAACTTTGCGTCAGAAAATTAAATACAGATGAAATACATTATTGTTGGTGCTGTTGCCGGTGGTGCAAGTACCGCTGCAAGATTAAGAAGGATGGATGAACATGCCGAGATTATTATTTTCGAAAAAGGCGAATACATTTCGTATGCCAATTGCGGATTGCCTTATTATATTGGCAATGTAATTAAAGACCGTAATAAATTATTTGTTCAAACAGCATCGGCTTTTAATCAAAGATTTAATATTGATGTACGTGTGATGACAGAAGTAATTTCGATTAATGCCGCTAACAAAACGATCGTTGCAAAAAACCAAATAACCGACGAAGTGTATGAAGAAAGTTATGATAAATTAATTTTATCGCCAGGTGCCGAACCTATTCGTCCGCCATTTCCCGGCGTAACAAATGAAGGAATTTTTACATTGCGCAATGTTGCCGATACCGATTATATTAAAAGTTATGTTGAAAGAAACGATGTAAAAAAAGCGGTTGTCATCGGCGCAGGATTTATTGGATTAGAAATGGCCGAAAGTCTTCACAGGATTGGCTTGCACGTTACCATTGTTGAAATGGGAAATCAGATTTTAGCGCCTGTTGATTTTCCGATTGCTGCCATTGTGCAACAACATATTCGTTCAAAAAATGTTGACCTTCGCTTAAGTTCGGCAGTTACAAGTTTTACAAAAGAAGATGATCAATTAAAAGTTCATTTAAAAAGTGGCGATATGCTGGATGCAGATGTTGTAATACTTTCTATTGGTGTAAAACCCGATACAAGATTAGCTGTTTCGGCAGGATTAAAAATTGGTGATGCAAAAGGAATTTGGGTGAACGAATTTTTACAAACATCAGATAAAAATATTTATGCTGTTGGTGATGCTATTGAATTTAAAAATCCAATCACACAACAATCGATGGTTACTTATTTGGCAGGGCCTGCAAATAAACAAGGAAGAATTTGTGCCAATAATATTGTGTTGGGTAATGTTATTAAATATAATGGTGCAATAAATACTGCCATTGTAAAAGTGTTTAACATGACCGTTGCAACTGCAGGTACCGCATCAAAACATTTAACAACAGCAAACATTAAACATATTGTTTCAACAACACATAGCGGTTCGCATGCAGGTTATTATCCCGGTGCAAAACAAATGAGTATTCAAATTGCATTTTCGCCCGAAGATGGAAAATTGTACAGCGCACAAATTGCGGGGTTTGATGGTGTTGATAAACGAATAGATATTCTTTCATCGGCGATAAAAAGAAACAGTACAATTTATGAATTGATAGAATTTGAACATGCGTATGCACCGCCTTATTCATCAGCAAAAGATCCGATCAACATGAGTGGTTTTGTTGCAGAAAATATTTTATTGAAAAGATTAAATGTTTTTTACTGGAACGAAATGGATAAAATAACCGATGATGATTTATTGCTTGATGTGCGCACTGTTGCCGAATACGAAAAAGGCAACATAGAAGGATCGATTAATATTCCGGTGGATGATATAAGAAACAGGTTAGATGAAATTCCTAAAGGCAAACAAATTTATATTTATTGCGAAGCAGGATTAAGAGGTTATTTGGCGCAAAGGATTTTATTGCAAAGCGGATTTGCTAAAGTATCTAATCTTTCGGGCGGTTATTTTTTATGGAGAAATTGCAACAGCGAAATAAATCATTCGCTTAATGCAGTTGAACCAATGAATGAAAAACTGAGCCTTGCATAAATTTGATGATTGATTGTTTGCAGAAATAAATTTCGCATAAGTACTTCGACAAAATTAAATATAAATTATTTTTAGTTTTAAAACCAATGGAACACAGATGACGCAGAATGTACGGATGATAACAGATTGAATGTCGCTCTGCGACATTAGCAGCGTTAATCTGTTCTTGTAAAGTTTAAAAAATTATCAGTGTATATCTGTTTCATCTGTGTCATCAGTGTGCTATCCTTCGCTCGGGCATTTAAACTTTAAGCAAAACATTGCCTAATAAATAATTAAAAGATTATTTTGACGAACTACTTACAATCAATTTTTTTAATCATCTTCTTTCTTCACAACTTTTATAAACGCCGCACGTTTGGGTGCAGGCACAACAGCATTTTCGCCTTTTATTGCTTTCCAGATCACCTCGGTAAATTCACGATCAGGAATAAGGTCTTCTTTCGAAAAATCAAACTTTTCACTTTTCTTTTGCCATGCATTTATCGCACCGTTTTTTTCGTTAATATCCCATTGCAAAGGTTTTGCAGTAAAGCCTTCGGGGTTTGTTGATTTGGAGAAACAATTCCACATGGGTGTTGCTGCTGCATCGTACTGGCTCATTGGCGGAATTCCTAAAATCAATTCAATCGTTCTTAACATCGATGATGTTGAATACATTGTATGATCAACAAAATGCCTTTTTACAAAACCGCCTGCAACAAAAGCTGTGGTACGGTGTGCATCAACATGATCGGGGCCATCCTGTGCATCATCTTCAATAATAAAAACAGCGGTTTCGTTCCACACTTTACTCTTGCTTAAATAATCAATAAACATTCCAATTGCCAGATCATTATCGGCAACATGCGCAAATGGTGTTGGCCTGTCTTTCTTTAACCCCTCGGTATGATCGTTAATAATACGTAATGTATTTAATTGCGGCAATGCATTTTTTGCAAGCAAAGAATCGAAATCTTTTTTCCATTGACCCACTCTTGTGGTATCGCGAATTTTCTGATCCCAACTGGTAAAATAAGTACAATAATGATCTTTTAAAACAGGAATGTTTGGTTTATAATCATCTGCAAATTCGCCGTAGGTTCTGTAACTAATACCGGCACGTTTTGCATGATCCCAAAGAAATCCATTTTTATTATTTGCAATATTTCTGTTTCCTTCTGCATCATAATTACCGCCGCGGCCACCATAACTTGTAGGCCATGTTTTTTCTAAATAATCGGTTGAATATGCAGCCAGACTCCAGTTATGCCCATCAGCACTAACTTCGCCATCGCAATAAAAATTATCGAGCAACACAAATTCTTTTGCAATGGCATGAAGGTTTGGTGTAAACTTTTCTCCAAACAAACATAAACTGGTATCGCCGTTCCCTTCTTTTATATCGCCGAGCACCTGATCGTAAGTTCTGTTTTCTTTGATGATGTAAAAAACATATTTTATGGGCGATGCATCACCGGTTTTTTTAGGTATCGGATTTCCTTCTTCACCAACGGTTATTAATTCGTTCGATTTTTTATATGGCGTATTTTGATAAACTGATTGCGAATAAATACTTAATTGTTTTTCATCAGGCGTATTAATAATACTGATGGTTCCTTTAAATAATCCGCCGCCAATATATTGTATATCGGAGAGTGCACTCAGGTCGCCCTGCTGATAAGCCAGTTCAACTCTTTTATCTACCGGGCTTGGCCCTTTTGGATTTGGTAATGAAGTAAATCCTTTTCCATTGGCAACAAATATTTTTTTGCCAATCACTTTTACTGATGTAGGATACCAACCCACCGGAATAAATCCTTTTGATTTACTGCTGCCGGGTTTGCTGACATCGAAAACCGATAAACAATTATTATCGGCATTGGCAATGTATAAAGTTTTTTCATCGGCGCTTAATGCAACAGCATTGGTGGTTGAACCATTGGGCGCATCGGGATATAATGCGGCATTTAATGTTTCGGTAACTTTTCTTTTTTTAATATCGATTACCGAAACACTGTTATCGTTTGCATTGGCAACAAAAATAAATTGCCCGTTTTTTGAAATACAAAAATCGTTTGGATTACTTCCAACAACAATTTCATCAGTTAATTTATTTTGTTTGATATCATACACCAACATTTTTCCGCAGCCCCAGCACGAAATAAATAATTCTTTCTTATCGCCTGAAAGCCTGCAGGCATAAGCTTCTCCGGGTAATTGAATTTGTTGGTTTATTTTTTTCGATGAAAGATCAATCACATACAAACTATTGTTATCCTTTGTTACAACATATAAAGTTTGTGATGCATCGTTGATATCAATTCCCGTTGGAGAAATTTTTACAGGCCACTTATCTCCTAATTTAATGCTGTCATTCAAAATTAATTTTTGATTGATGATTGCATATTTTAAAATCCGGTTATCATTGCCCCCCGAAGCATATAAATATTTTTCGTTGGCACTGAATTTTAATCCCACCCACGATTTAGGAATAACAACATTATCCAGCACTTTTTCTTTCTGTACATCTATCAACTGAATGGTTTGGGTACTTTGTCCGTTATTGGTAACAGCCATGTATTTTTTTGAAGAAGATACCGTCATGTTCAAAGGCAGATCGCCAACGGTTATGCTTTTACCAACAGGTGTTAAACTCCATCCATTGGGTAATTGAATGCGCTGCGATGCAAGCTGCTGCAATGTTTGCGCCGAAACAATTTTTGCAGAGGTAATTAAAACAATCATTAAAAATATCTTCTTCATAAATTAATTCCGATTAGGTTTCAAAATTAGTTTCCTAACGAATCTAAATAAGAAACCAATATTATGAATGAATTAATTTTGATGAAGTATAAAAAAACAATAACACTCTTCGAAAATCAATGCATCGGCAAGCTCAGCAAGACATCCTGAACGTAAAATTGATGTCATCTTGAGCATTGCGAAAGATGATTAAAATTAATTTAAGAAAAAATTTACGCTGTATGCAATAAACTAAGCTTAGTTTTTTTTGCTGATTGCTTTATTGGCAGATGAATTAATGTAGTTTTTAAATTTATTCAGTCCTTCGGTAAGTTCATTAAGATTGATACCCGAATATGCGATGCGGATATAATAATTTTTTTCGCCGGGAAGCGGCCGCCCGAAATGCATTCTTGTACAAAAAGAAACACCGGTATTATACAAAATATCTTTGCGGAATAATTCATAATCGCTGAAGCCTTTATTTTTCATCAAAGCTGTAACATTCGGGAAAAGATAAAAAGTTGCATTAGGATTAAAGCAATTAATTCCCCTAACCGAATTTAAAATTTGCACACATGCATCTCTTCTTTCTTTTAATGCCGAAAGTATTTTTTTTACTTCCGATTGATCGCCTCTCAATCCTGCAATAGCACCATACTGAATAAAATGATTAGAGCAGGATTCATCATTCACATTCAGCTTGGCAATAACATTAATAATTTCTTTGGGAGCAATGGTAGCGCCCAATCTCCAGCCCGTCATTGCAAATCTTTTAGAGAAAGAATATAAGATAACTGTTCGTTCCTGCATTTCCGGAATAGAAGCGATCGATAAACTTTTTCCTTCGTAACGAATATCAAAATATGCTTCATCACTTAAAACAATCAAATTATGTTTGATGGCAACAGCAGCTAATTCTTCCAGATTTTTTTTCGAAAATTCGGCGCCCGATGGGTTTTGCAGATCATTTAAAATAATAACTTTTGTTTTAGGAGTAATTTTTTCTTTTATCGCATCAATCTCAAAAACAAAATTATTTTTTCCTTCAACAAATGTGTAGGGCACAGCAACGGCACCGTTAAATTCTATCTGCGATTCGTAGATGGGATAACCGGGATTGGGATAAAGAACTTCGTCGCCGGGATTTAAAAGAGCCAAAATAAATTTTCCGATGGTAGGCTTACCACCCGGTTGCACGGCAACATTTTCCATCGAATAATCAGTTCTTCTTGCGGCATTAACATCATCGGCAATGGCTTCGCGAAGTTGAGGAATACCGGTGGTTGGGCAGTAGCCTGTTTTCCCGTCGTGAATGGCTTTTATAGTTCCCTCAACAACCGTTGATGGCGTAGAAAAATTCATATCACCAATATGAAAAGGATATACTTTATTTCCTTTGGCTGCAAATGCTGCTGCTTCGGCCGAAACGGCAAATGCAGTCTCGGTGCCCAATTTTTTTATTTTATCGGCTATGCGTAACATAAAATATTTTATAAATAAGTTAATTAATTTATTGATGAGCAGCCTCTTCATAAATTTTCGCAGCAACAACGATTTCTTTTTTGCGTCCATTGACATAATCGAGTATTGCATTAAACTGGCTTTCGCCATCCAAACCGGCTTCTAATATTACGCTCTCGGCTTTTCCGCTTCCGAGAAAATGCCCTTTCTTAAATGGGTAGATGGAATGTTCGCGGCCATAATCAGATTGTATCCAGCGATACATGGTAGGCAAAGTAAATCCGGTTATTGCCATTGCTTCCTGCTGAGCTTTTTGAGGAAAAATTTCTTCCTGTTCTTTTTTCGATAATAAATTAAACAGTTCGGCACTGGCAACATAATACACGGCCACATCAATATTTTTTTTCAATAACATGGGCAAAGTATCATTCACAAATACATACGCAACTTCGCTTCCCTGCAATACAATTGTACCCTGCGGATTTTTAGTTGATGGCTTGCAAAGCAAATAAATACCTTTTGCAGAATCGGCTGCAGGTGCAAGCCCTAATGATTTTCTGTCTATTATTTTTTCATTCGGCCTTGTAACAAACGGGCAAATAACAGCAGGCCGTTTGCTTAACGCAGCAGTAACCAAATACCAGATATCCTGCGGATCCCAGGGCGTTAGTGAGATCATTGTGCCGTCAGGAAAATTTTCCTGAACAATTTGTAATGGTTGAGGATCGGCATGTGTTGGGCCATCTTCTCCTGTTTTAATTCCTGTGTGTGCACACACAAGAAAAAACGGATTATATTTTTTGTTGGATGAAGTTTTTTTAGATTGTTCGCCAATGGCATGAAGCCGTGCAGAAATATGTCCAAGCGGTGCCATAAATGCGCCGTATGATGAACAAACTCCGATGTGATGGCCCAATGCAGATATGCCCGAAGCAACTCCGCTCATTGCATCTTCACAAATGCCACCAACAGATAATGTTCTGGCAAATGGATTGGTGTGTGCATTAAAAAACCCATCGGCAAAATCTTTACCAATTGTATTTACGCTTGTTGATCCTAACAAATCAGCAGCAGAAGTAAAGATGGCCCCATTACTTAATTTATTATAGTATTGAAGAACTTTTCCAAGTTCGCCACGCAAAGTTGTTGAAGCATTATTTTCTAATTGTAAGGAAGGAGGAATTTGTTTATTGTTTGATGCTTTGTCATAAATTTTAGTAATATCGGGAGCATTGTTTTTTTTGTGCCTGTCCAGTTTATTTAATCTATCGCAGGAAGCAAGCAAATGTTTTGCCAGTGCATTGGTAATGTTTTTATTCGATTCGAAAAAATCCCTGAAAATTAATAATGCATCCCAAAAACATTCTTCAACCATGGCTGCATTTTTTCCGCCACCGCATTCCTGAACACCATTACATAATTCAATATTTTTTCCGGTAAGCCCAAGCAAGGGTTTTAGTGCATTAAAATATCCGGCACTGCAAAAATTATGTCCGGCACCATGCGAACTTTTTCCTTCGATGCCGTAATTCCATCCCTTCACAGTTCTGTAAACAATTGCTGTAGGCTGATTATTTTTTATTGCAGCAGCTTTTCTTTGTGCGGCAATGATACTTTGAAAATCTTTTCCATCTTCAACAAAAATCACATTCCAATCATGGAAGTATGCAAGCTCTGCAGGATTCCACTGAACATATTCGCCGGGTTTCGAATCTTCCCTGCATACATTATTTGAGTCGATGGATGCATTATTCCAATCAATATGCATGATCACATTTTTTAATGAAGCAGTGCCTGCCGATGCCATTGCTTCGCTAACCCTGCCCGGTGTTAATCCGCCTTCACCTTCCACCATGTGAATGACAGGCGCATTGGGTCCATAATAATCGGCAGCAGCATAAGCAAGGCCAATGGAAGATGCCACGCCAATACCTGATGCACCGGTTGATAATTTTATAAAAGGTGTAGCCGGAGTTGGATGGCCATCCAATGCTTTTGATTTGAATTTTAAAAATAACGGCGTTTTTGTAGAAGGGTTTTTTCTGAAACCGAGTAAATCTTCGAGGCGCAGTTGTTGATCGATTTCTGTTGGCAAATAATCGTGTGCTCCGATGCGAACAATCTCGTTTCGCAAAGCCCAGTGCGCATAGAGTCCTAAAGCTTTATGCCCTGCAGAATACGAAAGAATATCAGAATCATTTCTTTCGTGGTTGGATACATCATAATTCATCGAGTTATACAAAAGCGCTGATACAAATCTTCCCGAAGAAATAGACCCTCCCGGATGGCCCGATAGCGGAGCAAAATTGTACAATGTTGCACAAAGAGAACGATACACGGTATCGAATGTTTCGAACATGTTAAGATCATCTTTGCTTAAAAATTTGGTTGCAGATAAATCTGAAGAACTGATTACATGGTACTCTGCCCGTCTTGTACCAAAAGGTGTTTGCATTTTCATAAAAAAATCGTTAGATAATTACGTGTTGTTACCGGCCATAAATAATGGCGAAAAGTTTAGGTGATCGGTGTTTTAAACTTCACAACTAATATAAATAATGCACTACTCCGAAAATATGATTAATGTCATTTATAAACAGGTGCAACTGATTCTAATGCAGAGATTCAAAATCGTCAAATAAAGAAGGTTAATTGTTCGAGAGTTTTTATATCGTACCGTGAATTTCAAAATATACTGCCGATTTGCAATCAAAAAAATAATATAAACTATTTACAAAATAATTCTAAACCATCCGAAGCAAAAAAATTGCATAGCAGCAATTTAATATTTATGATTTTGAAAAGAATATTGGCTGAGTATCGTCAATTCTATTTTATAAAATAAAAACATCAAATACTCGATTTTCACAATTATTAATTTGGGTTATTCGGCATTAATCGTTTGGTAAGCCATTTACGAACAGGCACATCATACAGCTTTACAAAAACATAAGCTAATACTATGCTTGAAACCAAAACAGAAATTGAAATTATAATAAGTGTTGTTTGAGATTCGGTTGAACCGCTTGCTAAATATTGCTGATGATTAACAACCCAACCCACAAACGTATAAATGATTGCATAATGCGTAATGTAGAGAGGATAAGAAATATCGCCCAGGAATTTATTTAATGAAGAAGATGTTTTTCCTGTTATGCCGCCGCTTGCACCAATAAAAACAATCACCGGAAAAATAAAAACAATACAAAGAGAATCGTACAATCCATTCATCCATAAATGTTCTTTTCCTCCAACCCTTGGCATAGCAAGAACAAGAATTAATAATAAACTGCACCATAAAAATGCATTTTTAATCTTCGATGGTTTTGCAACACGCGAAAGCAAAAGCCCTGCAAAAAAAGGATATAATAATCTTGTAAAGCCTATCCTTAACTGTGCAGGTTCTACCGACCATCCGCCGATAACATCTCCATTAGGGCTTGTAACTGCAAGATGTATCAATGCCGCACCGGCAATAAATACAAGAACTGAAAGCAATGTATTCGAAAATTTACGGATAAAAAGTGCATACAAAATATTAGCAATGTATTCGAAAAACAAACTCCATGCAGGGCCATCGAGCGGATGCATTTCGCTCCATCCTCTTATTTCTAATGATGGCGGAACAGGTAATAAGGTAAATCCAATTAACATAACTGTTATTAATTTCCATACCGGCACTTCGCTTATTTTATTATACGCAGCACTATCCTGAAAATAAAATAATACCGCACCTATTACCATTCCGGCTATAATCATTGGATGCAACCTGATTAAGCGGCGTTTAAAAAATCCTTTTAAACTCATTTTATTCCATCTGTCATCGTAAGCATAACCAATTACAAAGCCCGAAAGCACAAAGAAAAAATCTACTGCCAGATATCCGTGATTGATTATTTGTTTGGTATGATCGCCGCCCGTAAAAGTTTCCATGATATGAAACATTACCACAATAACTGCAGCCACGCCACGTAAACCATCGAGTATTTTATAATGATTTTTTGAATCGGAAAAACCGGAAAAAGAACTGTTGATTAAACTCATATAGCAGTAACAAATTTAAAATACAAATTATGGTAAAACACTACAACATCAATTTGATAAATATCAAAAATTAATTTCGGGCATCTTACATAATTAAAAATTATTTATTGAAATTAAAAAAGCTGAAACTCTTAATCAATAAGAATTTCAGCTTTTGTAGCGGGATCGGGAGTTGAACCCGAGACCTTTGGGTTATGAATCCAACGCTCTAACCACCTGAGCTACCCCGCCATTTTGGGCTGCAAATATAAAGGAATAAATAAAAGGAGAAAGTTTAGTATGCTAAAAGTTTGGCAATACGGTCTTTTACTTTTTCAACCGTTGGAAGCATGGCGGCTTCTAATGCAGTATTTACAGGCACTGCAGGCAAATTAAGCGCACCTACCACCTCTACTTTTGCATCAAGAAAATGATAGCAATGATTGGATATTCTTAATGATAATGCTTCGGCAAATGAATTATTTTGTTGTTCTTCACTTAATACAATTACTTTACCGTGCTTTGTAACCGATTCAAATATTAAATCTTCATCTAATGGATATAAACTGCGTAAATCAACCACTTCAACCTGTCCGGGAAATTTTTTAGCAGCATTCTTTGCCCAATGCACGCCCATTCCGTAAGTAATAATACAAACAGTTTCGCCACATTTAACTTTATTGATATCGGCCTGCAATGAAACGAGCCCTTTGCCTAATGGAAATATATAATCTTTTGATGGTTCGATTGATTTGGCATCTTCAGTTCCATTTACTTTACTCCAATACAAACCTTTATGTTCTAAAATAATTACCGGATTAGGATCATAAAAAGCTGCTTTTATAATTCCCTTCATATCGGCAGCATTCGATGGATAAGCAACTTTAATGCCTTTAATGCTTAACAAAGTACTTTCAATACTTCCGCTGTGATACGGGCCACCACCGCTGTAAGCACCAACAGGCACACGCAATATCATCTGCACAGGAAATTTGCCATTCGATAAATAACTTGATTTGGATATTTCTGTTACCAGTTGATTGAATGCAGGAAAAATATAATCGCCCGATTGCACTTCAACAATGGGCTTCAATCCTAATGCACTCATACCAACAGTTGAACCAACAATATACGATTCCTGAATAGCCGTATTAAATACACGTTTATCTCCAAATTTTTCTGCCAGCATTGCTGTTTCCCTAAATACACCACCCATTCGTTTTCCAACATCCTGGCCATATAAAACCGCTTCGGGATGTTCTTCCATTATTTCTTCTATTGCATGCAAAGCAGCCTCTACCATCATTATTTTTTCGCCGCTCTTGGGTATTCTTTGCCCTTTTTCTTCTTTTATTTTTGTGGGAACAAAAACATTTTCTTCTACCAGTCGTGCATCAGGTTCTGCAGCGGCAACAGCTTTCTCAAATGCAACTGCCACTTCTTGCTGTGCAATATTTTCTAATTCGTTTATTTCATGTTCGTTTAACCCGATGCCTGTCAGCAATAAACGAAGTTTTGGAAGCGGGTCATATAATCCGTGTTTCAATAAATCTTCACGGCTTCTGTAAAACTCTTTTCGTACAACGCTGCTGTGATGGCCTAATAACGGAACTTTTGCATGAACCAAAACAGGCTTGCGTTCGTTTCTTGCATAAGCAATAGCAAGGCTCATTGTTTCAAAGCTGCGAATAAAATCGCTGCCATCGCACTGCATCCTTTTTAATCCTTTAAACCCTTCTGCAAATTCGTATGCATTCATGGCACGTATTTCTTCTGCAGTTGCACTAACACTCCATTGATTATCCTGCACCAAATAAATGATCGGTAATTGTTTCAATACAGCAAATTGTATGGCTTCGCTTACTTCTCCTTCGGTTACTGCACCATCACCCATAGAACAAACTACCACCGGTTTTTCTACGGTATCGCATTTTTTAAAAAGTGACAGATTATGTTGTTCAATATATTGAATACCCTGCGCCAAACCCGTTGTGGGTATAGCCTGCATGCCTGCCGTACTGCTCTGATGAATGATTCCCGGTTTTCCCTCATCACGGTTATTTGGATGGCAATAATAAGAACGGCCTGCAGAAAAAGGATCATCTTTTTTTGCAAGCAATTGTAACATCAGTTCGTATAGTGTAAATCCTGATGCAATCATCATGCTGTCGTCGCGGTAATAAGGGCTTAACCAATCGCATGACTGCATTTGTAAACCGGTAGCAATTTGTATTGCTTCATGTCCACGAGATGTTGAATGCACATATTTACAAACCTCACGGTTTGCATCGTATGTGTCGCTCATAGCTTTGGCCGAAACCATCAGCTTGTATGCAGTTATCAATGTATCTCGGTTCAACATTTATTATCCTTTTGCAATTTTTATTTGATCTCTACTTCAAACATTTTTTCTTTTTCCAAATACCCTTCGAGCTTATCGCCAACAACACATTCGCCTACGCCTGCAGGTGTTCCTGTAAAAACCAAATCGCCGATGTTAAGCGAGAAATAATTTGATATATGTGATACGATAAAATCGAAAGAAAAAATCATGTCTTTGCTGTTCCCTTCCTGTACCTTTTCCTTATTATTCAGTAAAGAAAAATTGATAGGGTTTTTGAGGGTATCCGCTGTTATATCAACCCATTTACCAACAACAGCCGAATTATCCCATGCTTTTGCTTTTTCCCAGGGCAAGCCTTTTTTCTTTAATTCGGTCTGAATATCGCGGGCTGTAAAATCGATACCTACAGTAAGTTTGTTATAGAATTTATTAGCTATGCGTTCGGGGATGTATTTTCCGTTTTTGCAGATATGCAAAACCAATTCGGCTTCATAATGAAGTTCATTTGAAAATTCGGGATAAAAGAATGGGGCATGACTCTGTAATAAAGCATTTTTGGGCTTCATGAATATTACAGGTTCTTCCGGAACGGCATTACCCAATTCTTTCGCATGGTCGGCATAATTCCTTCCAACGCAGAATATTTTCATAGTTGTTGCATTAAATAGTAATTAAGTAATCAAAACTTTGGTGGCTAAGAATAGCCGATAATCAGTTTATATGATTACTTGGATTATATTTTCGCTAACTATAACTCAAAAAAGATGATTTTATTGTGTATCGGTGAAGGATAGGTTATTTACCGTACTCATTGCCTTCTCTATACCTGTGGTGGCAAATGATTCTATAACCTCTATACATTTCTCTGTTTTTTGCCGAACAATTGCCTGTTCTTCGGGCCACCACCGGCCCAAAACAAACTCTACCTGCATGCCTTTGGGATAATTATTTCCTGTACCAAATCTTAATTTAGGATATTGACCGGTACCGATGGTTAATTGAATATCGCGTAACCCATTGTGTCCGCCATCGCTTCCCGACGGGCGAAGCCTGAGTTTTGACAGCGGCAATGCCACATCATCAACAATTGTTAAGGTATTTTCTAATGCAATTTTTTCTTTATCCATCCAGTATTTAAAAGCTTTGCCACTCAAATTCATATACGTGGTTGGTTTTATGCAGATAAATATTTTTCCTTTCCATTTTATTTCCGAAACATACGCCAATCGCCCCAGTTGAAACATGCCGCCATGTTTTAATACAAATGCATCTACCACATCAAACCCGATATTGTGACGTGTTCGATGATATTCTGTTCCAACATTACCTAATCCTACAATTAAAAATTTATTCATGACTGTAAAAATAGAAGTTTATTGGTTTGGCAGTTTATTAGTTTATTGGTTGAATCACTATTTATTTTTTCAATCCAAAGCAAAAAAATCCCCCAACAATGTTGAGGGATTTAAAATATTGAAAGAATTAATTATTTCTTCTTCGCATCTTTTGCAGGAGCGGCAGCGGCTTTTGCAGCAGGTGCAGCAGCAGCGGCAGGAGCAGCGGCGGCTGTTGGAGCAGTAGCTTCTTCCTGTTTCAACTGTCTGGTTAATACAACCGATGCAATCGGAATTCGCGGAGAGTTTAAGATTTCAAGATTTGCATCTTTCACGTCTTCAACACGAATGTTGCCGTTTAATTCTAAATTGGTGATATCAACTTCAATAAATTCTTTTAAAAACTTAGGTAAAGTTTTTACTTTTAAAGATTTCATTTTGGTGATGAGTTTACCACCTTCTTTTACACCTACAGATGTTCCTGTAAATTTAATAGGAAGAGTAGCAACCACTTTTTTGTCGCCAACCAATTCTAACAGATCCACGTGAATTAAATCATCGCTTACTTTATCAAATTGCAGATCTTTCAAAATGCATTTGTAAGTTTTGCCATCTACTTTAACTTCTGTTAACTGGAATTCTGCAGTGTACACTAATGGCTTGAAAGCCTTAGCCGGAGCCGAGAAATTAATCTCCTGAGCACCCCCGTAAATTACACCCGGCACTAATTCCTGAGAGCGAAGTTGGCGGGTGGCTTTTTTGCCAAAATCGGTCCTCAGTTGTCCTTCGATTGTAATCGTTTTCATTTTTTATTGTTTGTTTATATTAAAGAACTATGTTGTAAAAAGTCCGAGAGTCGGAAAGTCCGAAAGTCGGTAGTTGAAAGTTTGATAAATAAAATTCATCATTCAACATTGCCATCAACTTTGCTTATCTCTTCCTCTTAATTGCGAATGAATAAAGAGACTGGTGATACTCTTGTTTTCATACGCATTTCTGATTGCTATTGCAAAAAGATCGGCTACTGAAAGAACTCTTATTTTTTTTGTTTCCCTTTTTAAAGGTATTGTATCGCAAACCACTAATTCTTCCAGCACACTGTTTTCAATATTCTCATAGGCATTTCCACTCAACACAGGATGCGTACACAATGCTCTTACACTCCTGGCTCCTTTTTCAATTAATAAGCTCGCAGCTTTAGCCAATGTTCCGCCGGTATCGCAAATATCATCGATCAACACAATATCTCTGTCTTTCACTTCCCCTATCACCACCATGCTTGCTATTTCGTTTGCCCGTTTCCTGTGCTTATCGCAGATAACCATTTCGGCATTAAAGAAGCTCGAAATCTCTCTAACCCTGTTGGTACTTCCTACGTCAGGGGCCGCAAAAGTAAGGTTTTGCAGTTTAAGTTGCTCAATGTATGGGATAAAAATTGCCGAACTATCCAAATGATCTACCGGGATATCGAAAAATGCCTGTATTTGCGGTGCATGAAGGTCCATGGTAATTACCCTGTCGGCGCCGGCTGC
>DATAMD010000085.1:0-2323 GCA_036260755.1 Chitinophagaceae bacterium
AAAGGATTACAAGTTGCCTCATAATCCTTTTCAAATATCAAATCAGAAATTAAATCTAAATATCAATCGCTTCGCCGTAAGCCGCTGCTGTAGCCTCTTTCAAGCCTTCGCTCATGGTTGGGTGCGGATGCACTGCGTTTAATATTTCGTGCGCTGTAGTTTCTAATTTACGCGCCACAACTGCTTCTGCAATCATTTCGGTAACATTGGTACCAATCATGTGGCAACCTAAAAACTCACCATATTTTGCATCATAAATAACTTTTACAAAACCTTCGGTTGCACCGGCAGCACTTGCTTTGCCACTTGCCATGAAAGGAAATTTTCCAATCTTTAATTCGTAGCCTGCATCTTTCGCAGCCTTCTCGGTGTAACCAACGCTTGCAATTTCGGGTGTGCAATAAGTACATCCCGGAATATTGTTATAATCCATTAATTCTGGTAAATGATGATATTTCTTTTCATTATACCCAATATGTTCTGCGGCATTAATTCCTTCTTTGGCTGCAACATGCGCCAAAGCTTGTCCCGGACTGCAATCGCCGATGGCATAAATTCCTGCAACAGATGTTTGTTGAAATTTATCAACAACAATTTTTCCTTTCTCTGTTTTAATTCCGTTTTCTTCCAAACCAATATTTTCAATATTAGCTACAACACCAACGGCACTTAAAACAATATCGGCTTCTAAAAATATTTCGCCGGTTTGTGTTTTTACTTTTGCTTTAATACCGGTTGCAGTTTGCTCAACAGCTTCAACCGACGAATTAGTTAAAATATCAATACCTTGTTTCTTATATTGCTTTTCCAATTCTTTCGAAATCTCTTCATCTTCAACCGGAACAATGCGTGGTAGAAATTCTACGATGGTAATTTTTGTTCCTAAACTATTGTACACATAAGCAAACTCAACTCCAATGGCGCCGCTGCCAACAATGATCATACTCTTTGGTTGTTGCGGCAAAACCATTGCATCGCGATAGCCAATAACTTTTTTGCCATCAAACGGAAGATTGGGCAATTGTTTGGCACGTCCGCCGGTTGCAATAATTATATTTTTTGCTTCTGCAATTTGTTTAGTTCCATCGGCTGCGGTTACTTCAATTTGACCTTTTGCTTTTATTTTTCCGTAACCCATTATCACATCAATCTTATTCTTGCGCATCAAAAACTGAACACCTTTACTCATCTTATCAGCCACGCCACGACTGCGTTTTATCACCGCACCAAAATCTACAGTACCGCTGGCATTAATTCCGTAAGCCGCGCTATGTTTCATATATTCAAACACATTGGCACTTTTAATTAATGCTTTGGTTGGAATACAACCCCAGTTTAAACACACGCCGCCCAAACTTTCTTTTTCGATGATTGCCACTTTAAATCCTAATTGAGATGCACGGATGGCAGCAGGATAACCACCGGGACCACTTCCTAAAACAATTACATCATACGCCATAAAAAATACGATTTAAGATTTTTTGATTTACGATTCGTTCAAACGAACTGCGAAAATACTTGCAAAAAATTAAATGAAGAAAATAATGATGTTTCGAACTGCGGTATTTCAATTAAACTGCCGTTGCGTCGCACTCTTCAACGCTTTATACTTTTTTCGGCAACAATAATCGATATTCATGAATCGCAGGTAATTCGTAT
Organism: Chitinophagaceae bacterium; assembly: GCA_036260755.1. Classification (GTDB taxonomy): domain Bacteria; phylum Bacteroidota; class Bacteroidia; order Chitinophagales; family Chitinophagaceae; genus CAIQDX01. Next base: position 1,660 of record DATAMD010000085.1, read on the forward strand.
CAACCTTACGATTCACGACTCACGATTTACGATTATTTATCATTCAAAAAATATCCTTACCGTTTGATAAAACCATTTATTTTGATTGGCAACATTTTGTTGTTGCATTTTTTCGTTAAATCCCTGCAATCCAAATAAACCCGCAATATTTCCTTTGTTGATGGCTATTTCCAGATAACCGGCCGAATTAAACCATGCTAATTTTTCGCCTTCAAAAACTGAAGAATAATTATTGTTGATGGTATCGATCACTTCATTTCGTTTAAAAACTATTTTAAACTTTCTGTTTTTCCGGTGTTCTTCAAACTCAGCTTTGGTAATATTAATCACCACATTTTCGAACTGATCGATAAATAAAATTTGGCCTTCCATCCAATCATTACCAAGTGTGGCACGCAATGGATATTTTTCATTGATGGATTGAATAGGTTCGCCAACCGAAATAAATTCTGCTCCGTTAATAATCTTACCAATTGCCTGTGCAATCATTCCGGTGTATTGCAATAAAGTATTTTGTTTACTGATATCGATTGCAATAATTTCTTTTGGTTTTTGCCCGGCAATCATCGTTAAAATACCGTTATCGGGACAAGCAATAAACTGGTCCTGATATTTTGCAATTAAAATATGTTGCGAAATGTTTTCGAAAAAATTAAGGACGATG
>DATAMD010000115.1:0-1611 GCA_036260755.1 Chitinophagaceae bacterium
ACAGATTTTATACAGGCATAAATAAGTGAAGTTGATAAAAACATAGCTTAACACTTGCCGCAAATTCATTTTACCTTAATTTCACCGCTCAATTTAAAGAGTAATTGATTTATGGCAGAAGTAATTTTAATGCCCCGATTAAGCGACACCATGACCGAAGGTGTAATTGCAGCTTGGCATAAAAAGGTTGGCGACACTATAAAAAAAGGTGATCTGTTGGCCGAAATAGAAACAGATAAAGCCACAATGGAATTAGAAAGTTATCAGGCCGGCGTGCTGTTGCATATCGGTACACCTGCAGGTGGTAAATTGCAGGTAAACGATTTATTGGCTGTGCTTGGAAAAGCCGGCGAAGATATAGTTGCAATTGTTGCAGAACACAGTGGTGCAGCTCCTGTAAAAAAAGCTGCGGCAAAAGAAGAACCTAAACAAACAAAAAAAGAAACCGCTCCGGTAAAAGATATCACTTCTTTGGACGAAGCAGTTTTAATGCCGCGTTTAAGCGATACTATGACCGAAGGCGTAATTGCAGCATGGCATAAAAATGTTGGCGAGGCAGTAAAGAAAGGTGAAGTGTTGGCCGATATTGAAACAGATAAAGCCACCATGGAATTAGAAAGTTATAAGGATGGTATTTTATTATATCAGGGCGCAAATGCCGGTGAAAAAATTCAGGTGAATGATTTGTTGTGCATCATTGGTAAACAAGGGTTGGATGTAAATGCAATTGTTGCGGCGGTGAAGTCGGGTAGTGGTGAAGTCGGGAAGTCCGAAAGTAAGAAAACAGAAGTTGTTGTTGAACAAGCTGTAGCAACTACCCAGCAGCAGGCAACTGTTGTAAACGAAGGAAGAATTTTTGCTTCGCCATTGGCAAGAAAAATTGCATCAGAAAAAAATATCGATTTAAAATATGTAAAAGGCACAGGCGATAACGGAAGGATTACAAAATCGGATTTGGATAATTATAATCCGGCCACAGACCATAAACCACAGTCCACAGAAATTATCAAACCGTTGACTGTTGACAATGGACAATCAACTTCTTTTGATGAAGTGCCTGTTTCTCAAATGCGTAAAACAATTGCACGCCGTTTAAGCGAAAGTTTATTTACTGCTCCGCATTTTTATTTAACCATGAGTATTAATATGGATGCCGCTGTTGCAGCACGTGTTAAACTCAACGAAACAAGTAAAGTAAAAATTAGTTTTAACGATTTGGTTTTAAAAGCAACAGCAGTTGCATTAAAACAACATCCAAAAGTTAACAGCAGCTGGTTGGGCGATAAGATTCGTTACAATCATCATATTAATATTGGCGTGGCTGTTGCGGTTGAAGAAGGATTATTGGTTCCGGTTGTCCGTTTTGCTGATGGATTAAGTTTAAGCCAGATTGCTGTGCAGGTAAAAGATTTTGCACAAAAAGCAAAAGATAAAAAATTGCAACCGGCAGATTGGGAAGGAAGCACATTTACCATTTCTAATTTGGGAATGTTTGGTATTGATGAATTTACCGCCATCATTAATCCGCCCGATGCATGCATTTTAGCAATTGGCGGAATATCGCAGGAACCGATTGTGAAAGACGGACAAATTGTTGTTGGAAATATTATG
>DATAMD010000141.1:0-2197 GCA_036260755.1 Chitinophagaceae bacterium
AATAACACGGTGCCGCAATGTTTCTGGATCGGGTTTTGCAGAAAATTTTTTGCCGCGCATAAAAAGTGAGCGCAGGATAAAATAGTTTTTCATAGGATGGATTTCAAAATCTTAAAGAGTATATCAGTTGTTGGTGTGCTGCCTGTACCGGAAAAAATAATACAGCCTAAAAATTCTATTCTAAAACTGTGCTTTTTTGTTCTGCAATATCAACGTAATTTGTAAAAAAATTTTTAATGGCTTCAGAAATCAAATGCCCCAATTGCGGACACGAATTTGATCCCGGCGATTCTTTTAAGAAAGAGGTGCAGGAACAATTGCGTTCGCAGATGGAAGATTGGAAAAAGAAAAAAGAAAAAGAATTTACTGATAAAGAAAATCAGTTCAAGCAACAACTGCAGGAAGAACTGCAGGAATCGATCAGAAAAAATATTGCTGCCGATTACGAAAATCAATTAAAATTATTACAACAATCTGCGGCAGATAATCAGGAAAAATTAAAAGAAGCACGTAAAAAAGAATTAGAATTCTTACAAAAAGAACAATCACTCAAAATAAAAGAAGAAGAATTAGAAATTAATCTTCAGCGGCAATTGATGGCCGAAAGAGAAAAATTAAAAGAACAATTTTTAAAAGAAGAGAACGATAAATTAAGTTTGAAGGAACAGGAATATCAATTGCGGATGCGTGAAATGGAAAAACAAATTGAAGATCAAAAGCGATTGGTTGATGAGATGAAACGTAAGGCCGAACAGGGTTCTATGCAATTGCAGGGCGAAGCACAGGAATTATTATTAGAAGAATTATTGCAATCAACTTTTCCTTTCGATAAAATTGAAGAAGTTGGCAAAGGTGTTCGCGGTGCCGATTGCATTCAAACCGTCCGCAATCAATTTGGCAATGAAACCGGGAAAATTATTTACGAAAGTAAACGCACAAAAGATTTTGCAAACGACTGGATAGAAAAATTAAAAACCGATATGCGCAGCCTCGGTGCCGATGTTGCTGTTATTGTTACACAGGCATTACCAAAAGATATGGAACGCTTTGGCGAAAAAGACGGCGTTTACATTTGCACTTTTACCGAAGTTAGAAGTGTTGCTTTATTATTGCGCAATGCGTTATTAAAAATTTTTGAAGCAAAAAAAAGTCAGGATAATAAAGGCGATAAGATGGTAATGCTCTACGATTATTTAACCAACGCAGAATTTACCGAACAATGGAAAGCCATTCGTGAGGGTTTTATGAGCATGAAATTATCCATTCAAAAAGAACGCGATGCCATGGAAAAATTATGGAAAGCACGTGAAAAACAATTAGAGAAAGTTTTATTAAATGCAGCCCACATCAAAGGTTCCATTGAAGGCATTGCCGGCAACGATGTGAACATGAATTTAATTGATGATGCCGATGCATTATTATTAGAATAATTTTTATGATCGAAATTAAGCAGGAAGAAGTTTATGCAGAAAAACCCAGCAGAAAGAAACCCATCTTTCCTGTTAATGCACCGCTGCGCAATTATTTAACCAGGTACGGCAGAGAAGTTAGTCTACCGGCGCTGTATGAAGATCTGCGGCGTTTTACTTACACCGTTCCCATCAAAGGCAAAGATGGCAAAGACTCTTCGTGGGAGCGGGTTTCGTACGATATGCGTGAGTGGGATTTTTTGCGCGAAAACCTTGTAAAAAATTATGCTATCCTAAAAACAAAAGGTGATATGGAATATGTAAATCACCTCGATGTTGCCGCAATCGATTTTTGTTATTTTGGAAACAGTCAACCTTTTCGCATTCGTATCATCAATAAATACAACGCCAACTTCGATCATTATTATATCAAGCAGGCCGATGCAAGCCGCATTTATGGTTTGGAATTAGAACATTTATTATCGCCCAATCGTATTATTTATTTCACCAATCAAAACACTTTGATCGAAGAACATATTCCCGGTATCCCCGGTGATATTTTTATCGAAGATTATTTAAACAGCCCGTCTACCAACCAAATCCGTTTGGCAAAAGAGTTTGTGAAATTTAATGAACGATGTTTTACACAATTACTCGGCGATATGCGCAGCTATAATTTTGTGGTAAGCATTACACCCGATGTGCTCAATTATCAATATCGTTTTCGAAGCATCGATTTCGATCAGCAATGTTACGAAGGGAGAAAAAATTTATACCTGCCGCAATTT
>DATAMD010000189.1:0-1590 GCA_036260755.1 Chitinophagaceae bacterium
GATCCTGCGTTGAAAAAATATTACAAGAACTCCATTTTACTTCGGCACCTAAAGCCACCAATGTTTCAATTAAAACAGCGGTTTGAATGGTCATGTGCAAACAGCCTGCAATTCTTGCACCTTTTAAAGGTTGCGATGCCGAATACTCTTCGCGGATAGACATTAAGCCCGGCATTTCTGCTTCGGCTAAACGAATTTCTTTGCGGCCCCATTCAGTTAAGCTGATATCAGCCACTTTATATTTAAGGCTGAAGTCGATAGATTTTGTAAGTGTTGACATAATTATTTTTTTATGAGAGACAAAGATAATCATGCAGAATAAAATTCCAAATACAATAGAAAGTTTAGAATATTAGTACATTATTATTAGTTTTGAAGGAATAAACAATTAGTTTTTTATGGCAAAAGCAAGTAAAACAGAACAAACGGCTGCTGCTAATATTTCGATCGATGCTACCGATCATGCGATCTTAAAATTATTGCAGCATGATGCAAAGATGACGGTAAAAGAAATATCTGATAAGGTACACCTCAGTACCACTCCTGTGCACGAAAGAATTAAACGAATGGAAAAGTCGGGCATCATTAAACAATATGCCACATTGGTCGATCATTCGAAAGTAAAAAAAGGATTGATGGTGATAGTTTATGTTTCATTAAAACAACATAATAAAAGTGCCGGGGCAAAATTTATAAAACACATCAACGAATTAAATGAAGTGATTGAGTGTTATAATATTTCGGGTGAGTTTGATTTTATGTTAAAAGTTGTTACCGAAAATATGGATGCGTACTACGATTTTCATGTAAACAAATTAAGTCAATCAGAAAATATTGGCCATGTACAAAGTGTATTTGTGATGGGAATAATTAAACAAACGCATGTACTGATTCATTAGTTTGTTGGTTGATTAGTTTACTGGTTTATTAGGCGATCGGTAAAGAGATTAACTAATAAACCACTAAACCATTAAACAAATAGACCAACTACTTTTACTTTCTCTTTGAGAAATATTTTTTGTTGAGCCAATGAGTTAACCATGCACTTCCTGCACCAACAACTGCACCGGCAATTACATCGCTTGGATAATGTTGCCCCAGATACATTCTGGAATATGCAACACTTGTGGCCCATGCATAAGCAGGAACTGCGATATACCATTTCTTGGTGGTCAACATTAATGAGGTTGCTGTTGAAAATGCCAATGAGGTATGCGCCGAAGGAAATGAATGTCCGGTTTCATAAGAATCGGGATGGATAATATCCGGATAAGTTTCGTAAGGCCTTGCCCTGTTATAAATAATTTTTAATCCTTCGGTTATAGCCGCAGTTACAACTAAACTACCTGCTATTTCATAAGATTTTATTTCTAATTTATGATTGTCGGTTATTAAGGCATAAGCCACTAAACCCAATGGTACTGCGGCTGATAAAGGTTCGGATGTTGAAGAAAGTGTTCGCCATGTATTATTTGTTGGATAACGCGGATTGATTTGTTTTAATATATCTATATCCCAGTTTTGTGAGAATGAATTGATACTTATTATCACACAAAAAAATATAAAGACAGCTTTCTTCATGAAATGTTT
>DATAMD010000190.1:0-2480 GCA_036260755.1 Chitinophagaceae bacterium
AAAGTAATTCAACACAAGATATTTCTGTGAATGATTGTTTTAAACCGGTATCAAAATATTGGGACAGGATTAATCGCCCCGAACAAATTATTGCATCGTTGCCCGAAGCAATGCGTGTATTAACATCGCCGGCAGAAACAGGCGCAGTAACTATTTCGCTTCCTCAAAATGTGCAGGCCGAAGCGTACGATTTTCCTGTTAGTTTTTTTGAGAAAAGAGTTTGGCATATTCAACGCAACAGGCCCGATAAACAATCATTATTAAAAGCTGTTGATGCTATTAAAAATGCAAAGAAACCATTAATAGTTGCAGGTGGCGGAGTGATTTACAGCGAAGCAACAAACGAATTAAAAAAGTTAGTAAATGCAACCGGTATACCTGTTGTTGAAACTTATGCAGGCAAAGGAAGTTTGCGATATGATGAACTGCAGAACTTAGGTGCAGCAGGCGTTACAGGCACTCCGGGTGCAATTGCAATTGCGGCAACTGCTGATGTTGTAATTGGTATCGGCACACGTTACAGCGATTTTACAACTATTTCTGAAGCTGCATTTCAAAATAAAAATGTTCAGTTCATCAATATTAATGTAACAGAATTTGATGCGTTTAAACATTCTGCCATTCCTGTTGTTGGCGATGCAAAAGAAGTTTTAAAAGAATTAATTTCTTTATTAAAAGAATATAAGGTTGCATCTTCTTATTCAAAACAAATTGAAAAATATAATAAGCAATGGGATAAAGAAGTAACAGTCATTTATAATTTAAATCATGGTGTTCCTTTAAGCCAGGGTGAAGTAATTGGTGCTGTTAATTCTTGCAGTGCCGATAATGATATGGTTGTTTGCGCTGCAGGTAGTTTGCCCGGCGATTTGCATAAATTATGGAGAACAAAAAATCCAAAAGGGTTTCATCTCGAATATGGTTATTCATGCATGGGATATGAAATTGCCGGTGGCTTGGGAGCCAAGATGGCCGACCCTTCGAGAGAAATTTATGTAATGATTGGCGATGGAAGTTATTTGATGATGGCACAGGAAATCATCACATCAATCCAGGAAAAAATTAAACTAACTGTTGTGCTTTTAAACAACAATGGTTTTGCAAGTATCGGCGGTTTATCAGAATCATTGGGAACTGATGGTTTTGGAACAAGGTATCTCTATCGCAATGAAAAGACAGGAAATTTAGATGGCGGTTTTTTACCTGTTGATTTTGCTGCCAATGCTGCAAGCCTTGGTGCCACTGTGTTACAGGCGAAGACGATTGATGAGTTGCGAAGTGCATTAGAGCAGGCAAAGAAAAATAAAACAACAACTGTAATTTATATTGAAACAGATCGTGAACAAAGAGTAGGCGGCTTTGCATGGTGGGATGTGCCTGTTGCAGAAGTATCTGCCAACAAAAAAGTTCAGGCCGCTTATAATAAACTCAAACAAAATAAATCATCACAAAAAATTTATTAAAATAAAAATAATCACACATGAATGTATTGCAGAATTATATTAACGGCGAATGGGTTGGCAGTAAAAGCAGTACAACAATTGATGTTGTAAATCCTGCTACAAAAGAAATTTTAGCAAAAGTTCCTTATGGCGATGATACGCAAAAAGATGTGGAGCTGGCAGTATTGGCAGCACAACAGGCTTACTTGGAATGGAAAAATATTTCTGTTTTAAAAAGGATACAACCGCTCTTTAAATTAAAAATTTTATTAGAACAAAACCGTGATGAGATAAGCAGATTAATTACAATGGAATGCGGTAAAACATTGGCCGAATCAAGCGGCGAAGTGCAACGTGCTATTGAAAATGTTGAAGTGGCTTGCGCCGCACCCATGTTGATGCAGAGCGAATTTTTAGAAAACGTTGCAACAGGTATTGACGAGTTTATGATTCGTCAGCCGTTGGGTATTACGGCTTGTATTGCGCCATTTAATTTTCCGGCAATGATTAGTTTTTGGTTTTTGCCTTATGCCATCGCAACAGGCAACAGTATGATCATCAAACCATCGGAAAAAGTTCCGTTAACGATGATGAAAATATTTGAATTATTACATCAGCTCGATTTGCCAAAAGGTGTTGTAAATATGGTGCACGGCGGCATAGCAAGTGTTGATGGGTTGCTCGATCATCCGCTTGTAAAATCTATCAGCTTTGTAGGAAGCACACCAGTTGCAAAATATATTTATGCAAGAGGTACTGCAAATGGTAAAAGGGTGCAGGCACAAGGCGGCGCAAAAAACCCGGTGGTAATATTACCTGATGCAGATATTGAAATGGCCTCTCAAATTATTACCGATAGTGTGTACGGTTGTGCCGGCCAGCGTTGTTTAGCCGCTTCGGTTGTAATAACCGTTGATGATGATAAAAAAATTAAAGAATCATTGGTAGAAGCTGCAAAGTCAAGAACAGTTGGTTACGGATTGAATGCAGGAATTGATATGGGGCCTGTTATCAGCAATGAAAGCAAAACAAGAATTG
>DATAMD010000233.1:0-2816 GCA_036260755.1 Chitinophagaceae bacterium
ATCGATATGAATTAATTTCCCGGGAACTTTTGCACCAAAACTTCCGGTACCCAATTTCAGAAAAATTAATTGCACCTGTTTGTACAACCTTACAGGGCAAGAGTTCTTTTCCTGCATCGCATCCGTTTCATACAGGATTTGGATTTGGCGCAAATGCAGTGCCGGCAAGCCAAACAGCGTTTAAAGATATTGATGCAATGCTGGCAGTTGGCGTTCGTTTTTCTGAATTGGGTACCGGAAGTTTTGGTGCAAAAGTTCCCGGGAAATTAATTCATATCGATATCAATCCCGATGTTTTTAATAAAAATTATCCGGCAGCAATTTGTATTGAAGGCGATGCTGCTGAAATTTTAAAATTGATTGATGAAGAACTTAGTAAAATAAATTTTCCTTCAATCCGTGATGCCGAATCATTAAAAAAATTAATCGCCGCAGAAAAAAACAATTACATCACCGAATGGAAAAAAGAAAAGAAAAATGATATTGTTTCGCCTGGATATTTTTTTGAAAGTTTAATAAAATTTTCTTCTGATGATGACTATATTTTTGTGGATGATGGTGCACATACTTATTTAACCACCGAATTGATGCCCATTGAAAAAGGAAGGCATTTTGTTACGCCAACCGATTTTAATTGCATGGGATTTTGTGTGCCTGCTGCCATCGGTTCTAAGTTTATGAACAAAAATAAAAACGTGATTGGTATTGTTGGCGATGGCGCATTTTTAATGACGGGAATGGAATTGGTAACAGCCGTTACGCAAAAATTAGCAATGCTTATTTTTATTTTCCATGATGGCGAGCTGGGCCAGATTGCACAATTTCAACAAATACCGATGAACCGCAAAACCGCATCTGTTATTGGTGATATTAATTTCGAAGACTTTGCAAGATCGATAGGCGCCAATTTTGTTTCGATGAATAATGATTTTGAGCTCGATGAAAAAATGCAAACAGTGTTCGGTCTTTTAAAAGAAAATCTTCCTGTTATTATTGATGTAAAAATCGATTACACAAAAAAAACATTGATGACAAAGGGTGTTGTAAAAACCAATTTGAGCAGGTTTCCGTTAAGTGAAAAAATTCGTTTTACCGCAAGAGCCGTACTACGGCATATTACAGGATAATGTTTGAATGTTATATCATTAAATGATACCTGTAAATTTTGTGAGATATTATCTGACAAATCGCATTGTTTTATCCCATCTATTTTGTAACCTTACATAAAAAATAACGATGCTTATGAAACAATATCACATTGTATCCCGGATTGCCATTTATTCATTGGCTGTCATTCTGATAATTTTTGGAATTTTTCATTTTCTAAAACCACATGAGTTGGTAATTTATATTCCAACATTTCTTCCAGGCGGAATTGTGTGGACTTATTTAGTAGGTGCTTCATTCATTGTTACGGGGCTTTCTTTTATTACCAATAATTATGTAAAATGGGCCGGTTATCTTCTTGCAATATTGTTAACTTTTTTTGTTTTTGCCGTTCATCTGCCCAATGCATTACACGCAGGCGACAGCGAAATGAAAACACTTGCTTTCATCAACTTTTTTAAAGATGCTGCTATTGCCTGTTTTGCTTTGCATATTGCTGCAGGTGCACATCACCAGCATTTGCATCTGGAAGAGAGCGATTAAACTTCAATGCATAATCCCCCTCATAAACCTAAAGGCAATAGCAGAAAAGTTATTGCCTTTTATTTTGCGTGAAAAAAATATTTGGAAGAAAGGAAATAATTTTTACTTTTGTTAACCATTTGGTTAAATTATATGGTTAAGAAGAAAGATCAAACTACAGAAGAAAAAATTTTGATTGCCGCAAAAAAAGTTTTTGTAGAAAACGGATTGGCAGGTGCAAGAATGCAGGACATTGCAGATAAAGCAGGCATCAACAAAGCATTGCTTCATTATTATTTCAGAAGCAAGGAAAAAATTGTTTGAAGTTATATTTAAGGAGGCTGCCTCCAAATTATTTCCGAGAGTAAATGCCATATTCAGTTCAGATATTCCTTTGTTTGATATCATTCGCCAGTTTACCGGCGAATATGTAGAGATAGTGCTCGAAAACCCTTACCTGCCTTTATTTGTATTGAATGAGATCAATAAGCAACCGCATTCATTCAGCAGGAAATTATTTGGTAATAATCAGCCGCCGGTTCATAAATTAGCCGAAAAAATCGAGAAAGAAATAAAGAAAGGTTTGATTAAACCAATCAGTCCGGTACACCTTATCATCAATATGCTTTCGATGTGCATTTTTCCTTTCGTTGGAAAACCTATGATTCAATTAGTGATGAACATTGATGAATTGCAATTCAGGAATATGATGGAACAACGAAAAACACTGATTGCCGATTTTATTATTGCATCTATCAAAAAATAAATATTTTATGCAAAAATTAACTGTTTGGTTAAGGAGTATGGTGCTGCCGGTTTTCATCGTTTGTTTACTATTTCCTGCAAAAACACATGCGCAGCAAATACATCTTACAATTGATGAAGCTTATCAGCTGGCACAAAAAAATTATCCGTTGATAAAACAAAGAGGCCTCATCAGCAAAACAAAAGAATACTCTGTAGATAATGCTGCAAAAGGCTATCTGCCTGTATTTTCCATAAACGGGCAAGCTACTTATCAATCGGCAGTAACAAATTTTCCATTTACTATTCCTTTACCGGGTTTTAGTATGCCCGCATACAGCAAAGACCAGTATAAAATTTATGCCGAGGTTAATCAGGTAATTTATGATGGCGGCGTAATTAAAAATCAAAAGCAAGTTGCAGAAACTAATGAGATCATTCAA
>DATAMD010000253.1:0-6062 GCA_036260755.1 Chitinophagaceae bacterium
ATCCAGATCAACCACTTCGCCCCTTGCATAGTTAATTAATATGGCTCCTTTTTTAAAATATTTTAAATTATTTTTATTGATTAAATTTTTTGTTTGTGCTGTTTCGGGAACATGCAGCGAAACAATATCACTGAGCGATAATAATTCTTTCAGGTTTTTACACGAGCTTGCATTACCCAGCGGAAGCTTGGTTTCCACATCATAAAAAACAACTTTCATTCCTAAACTTTCGGCCAGCACACTTACCTGCGAGCCGATATTTCCGTAACCGATTATTCCTAATGTTTTGCCGCGTAATTCAAAACTTCCTTGGGCATCTTTATTCCAGATACCTTCGTGTGCAGCTTTATTTTTATCGGGTATTCTTCTGATTAACATGATGGATAGCCCGATAATTAATTCGGCTACACTTCTTGTATTACTGTATGGTGCATTAAAAACTACAATACCATTCTTGGTAGCCGATTTTAAATTAACCTGATTTACACCGATACAAAAACAACCGATGGCCTGTAATTTTTTTGCCGATTGGATTACTTTTTCAGTAACCTGTGTTTTGGAGCGAATGCCTAATAAATGCACATCTTTCAGTGCATGTATCAAGTCGTCTTCACTTAATGCAGCACTCAGTTTCTTTACATTTACATAACCGTTTTGCTTAAATTGCTGAACAGCCTTATCGCTGATGTTTTCTAAAAAAAGAATATTAATTTTTTCTTTGGGGTAGCTGGTTGTTTCTGTACTCATGGCCGCGAAATTAAATGTTATTTTAAAAGTGATGAACGAATATTTTTTCCACGACTGTGATAAACCTCATTTCCCGGTATCATATTCGGTTATATTTGCGGCACTTAAAAATTAATTAAGCATGAAGCGTACTGTAAATGTGATTATATTGTCTCTTTTATTTTGTTCTTGTCAATCTCAGCAGAATCATCAAAAAAAAGAAATAAAGAATACGGGATTCCGGTTTAATACTGTAAATAACACTGTAAAGGAAAGGTATGCCCAAGCCATACAGCCCTTATATCAGCAAATGCTTTTGAATAAAGGATTTAACGGCAGTGTTTTACTTGCAAAAGACGGAGAAATTGTTTTTGAAGACTATCACGGAATTTATGATACCAGAACAAATGAAAATATTTCTGCCACTACACCTTTTCAGATAGCATCTATTTCAAAGACCTTTACCGGTATGACTATTTTAAAATTGTGGGAAGAAGGAAGGATTTCTTTGGATGATTCTGTACAACGTTTTATTCCTGCATTTCCTTATCATCATATTACCATCAGAGAATTATTATCGCATCAAAGCGGATTGCCCAAATACGAACATTTTATGGATGGCAGTAAAACCGAAACGTATTATACAAAAAATAAAAGAGGGCGATTGGTTAAACGAACAAGAACTGTAAAAAATAAAAATGTACCTGTTATAAATGGTTTGATAACAAATGATGTGATGTTGCAATACATGATTGATAATAAACCGCCTGTTCAGTTTGCGCCAAACAGAATGTTTAATTATTGCAATACAAACTTTGCCATTCTTGCCGTCATTGCAGAGAAAATTACAAACATCCCTTTCCCGCAATACATGAAGGACAGTGTGTTTACACCGCTTGGAATGAAAAATACTTTTATATTCAGCAGTGCGGATATTGCCAACTATATACCTTCTTATAATTACAGAAAAGTGCCCTACAGACTTGAAAAATTTGATTATATCTATGGCGATAAAAATGTGTACAGCACCGTACGCGACCTGTTGCTTTGGGATAAAGCTTTATATACCGGAACATTTGTAAAACCATCAACCGTTGAAATGGCGGCGCATCCGCAAACTTTCGAAAGAAAGAAAGGGCATTATTATGGATTGGGCTGGCACTTACAAATTACCGATAATAATTTAGATACCGTTATTTATCACAATGGCTGGTGGCATGGTAACAATACTGTATTTACCAGATTGGTAAGCGATACTGCAACCTTAATCATTCTTGGTAATAAATTCAATAAATCTATTTATAAAGCAAGGCAACTGATTAATGTTTTTTCTGCAATCGATAACGATAGTACAGATATTGAAGAATAGAAAAACTTTAGTCCTTTGATGAATTTGTTTATTGGACAGGTCCCTGTTTATTTAATCCGCAAAGTAAATAAACAGATTTCTAAAGCATTTTAGATCAGGCCAACCTACTAATTATTCATCGCTTTTTTGCCCAATTATTTCCCATTTCACTTTAGTAACCTCTCTTTCAATTGTAAGCCTTCCGGCAACCTTTTCAATCATGCTATCTAATCTTCCGTTAGTAAGAATTTCTGCAATGATATGAATGTAATTAGGATTGTCATTATCGTTACTTGTAAGAGATTTCAGTAAAAGTTTATCTTCATTATTTAGCATTTGCATCAATATGCCCCGAATGTGATTTTCTATTTCTTGCTTGCATGTAATAGAAAGCAGGTATTCGGTTTCGATCGTAGAATTTCTGTTATTAATAATTTTATCTTTTTCTAAAAAGTACGCAATTGGTCTTAGCAAAACATGCGTAATTATAACGGCTAAAGCTGTAATTACTGCTTCTTTCCATAGCCCGAGTCCGGCCAACGATCCTACTGCTGCAGAACACCAAATTGTAGCAGCAGTATTAAGCCCCTGTACCGACATTCCATCTTTCATTATTACGCCGGCACCTATAAAACCTATTCCTGTAACAATCTGACTGATAATACGAGTTGGGTCAGAGGAAGTTGATATTAATATTACTGATAATAATGTGAACGCTGCAGAACCAATACTAACTAATGTATTGGTTCTTAATCCTGCACTTTTTTGTCGCCATTGACGTTCAATTCCAATAGATGCTCCTAAAATAAAAGCTAATGATAATCTTAATGTGAATTCAAAAATTGGCATGATAAATATGTTTAAAGTTTTATTTTTATTTCTTCAATTTCATAATCTTACAGCGCTACATGAACTCTAACTGAGAAAACATTTACCGCCCCACGATCTTTATTATATCCGGGATTAATTAAAAATTGATATGCTCCCGATACATATAAATTCTTAATCAGTTCAGCGGAATAATAGAGTTCTGCCAATTTTTCGAAACCGTAATTTAAAGCTCCGTCTCCCAATTCAAATCCTTTGCCACCGGCCTGTAAAAAAGCTTTGTGATCATTGGAAATGCCTGAAACCACTGCTGCTATTCCAATATTATCGTTATTACGTTTCCATTTATTTCCATTAACTGATAATCCTGCACTAATTGAATGATCTATTTCGGTAAACGCCCAAGTTTCATTATGCCCGTCGTTCCAGCTTGCTCTAAAAAACATTCCCATGTAACTATTCATTTCTTGTTCGGCATTAATTCCAAAACCATATTTTGTGCGTCCGTATTTTTCATTACTCACCAAATCTGGCGCTGCGGGATTTAAAGCAATAGTTTCTTTATAATTTCCCATATTGGCTATTGTAAGATATGAAACCAAGCGTAATGCGCCTCTCTTTCCATTAATAAAATAATTATGGGTATATTCAAGTGTATGTGAAGCGGCTTTACTTATATCCCAATTCATAGCCATGCCATTGGGTTGGGTAGGCACTAACGAAAAGCCGTACCGCAATTCATTTTCAGGAGTTACCCATTCAATTACTGCACTGGGGGTGTACCCTCTGGTATTAGCCGGGAAATCCCATGCACCGTTGCTCATCAACGCCCAACTCATAAATTGAGTTCGGGGATCGTGGCTGTATTTATTGGCATCAAAAATATCTGCAACACAAATTTTTCCAATGGTGAATGACAGATAATTATTGGGCATATTCCCGGCAAGTTTATTTATATCCCCATCTTGAAAAGACCCTTTATTTGATAGCGGAATAATTTGACGAATAAATAAACGAGCTAATTCAAAGCTTGGGGCCGGATTATCAACACGGTAAGTTTCGCCATTAGTAGAAGCACCAACTCCGAATGAGCCACTTAAACCCGAACCTGCTGCTATTTCAGGGTTAATAAAAACCGAAGCTCCTTTCCACAATTTTGCCCCAAGAAATAAAGTGGTGGTAATTGAGCGGCGTGTTTCTTCTGTAGGAACTAAACTATTTTCTCCGGTATATTTTGCATTAAATGCAGGTTTATATTGTGTGATGACGGTTGCCTGAGCATGAACAGAAAATTTTTCTTTCATTAAACTATCTGCCTGCTGTGCTTTTGTTATTGATACAATTAAAATAGAAACAGAAGCACAAATGTATTTTGCTGTATATTTTTTAATAAACATGACAATAAGATTTTATTCCACCTATCTCGAAATAAAATTTATCTCGGGATGATAGAGAAATGATAAACTGGTATTACTTAAAAAGAGGCTATTTAATAAACCCTGCTAGAACCAATGAGCGGTAAACCGACAATCCAAGCATAACAATTAAATAAACACGCAACGAAATGAGCGACCATTTTACGCTTTTGGTCATATGCAAAGGGGCTGCATTATTAGTATCAACTTTTTCTTCGGGAATATCAAATATTGGATGTATTACTTCGTATGATGATTGAATACGATTGTTCCTATTTGATTTTAAAAATATATTGTTGATCATTTTGTTTTGAATAGTTGAAGTTTTCATGTTATTTTCCTCCATAATAGTTTTTGTATATAATTTTTTATTTAAAAATATTAGGCAGCATAATTTGCATAGCCAGTATTAGCGATAAAACAAATAGTATTACTATAACGGTCCAATTGATTACATTATTCCATTTCTTATTTACAAATTCTTTACCCAATAATGCTTTATCGTTTAATAGCAGTTGCAAAAAAATGATAGCCGATGGTAACATTAATCCGGCCAAAACCTGCACACTTAAAATAATTAGTTGTAAAGGCGCTCCGGGAATCAAAACAATGGCAGCGGCTAATATAATAGCTCCAATATAAAAACCGTAAAATTGAGGAGCATCTTTAAACTTTACTCTTAAGCTATGTTGCCATCCTTTTACTTCACCGTATGCCCACGCACTTGATAATGAAATTGCCATCGTCCCCAAAACAGCAGCATTACACATTAAAAGTAAAATGCCTGTCTTAAACCAGCTTCCCAAATGAGGTGCAAGCGCAGCAGCCATTTGTGCAGGGTCTTCATAATTTAAATTCTTTTGATACATAACATTACCCACAATCATCATACAACCGGCTACTACAACTACCATTATTGCGCCAATCAGGGTATCGGCTCTTGCATAGTTTAAATCTTTGAATCTAAGTTTTTTATCAGCCACACAACTTTGCTGAAAAAATAATTGCCATGGAGCAACAGTAGTGCCTACCATTGCTATAATAATAAATACCAGGTTTGAAGTTAATCCACCCTTTGGAATATTGGGAAGAATTGCATTTCGCGTAACTTCGCCTGCACTTGGATGAGTGTATGCCGCCAAAGCTATCCATAATGCATCCAACAAACAAAGAATAATAGTAATCCGTTCCCAACGTAAATATTGCCCTGTTACTACCACAATAATTAATGAAATAGCGGCTGTTGGTACAGCAATGTAAGGATTAATGCCCATTTGGCTCAATGCCAATGAAATGGCAGCAAACTCGGTTACGATAGTAAGAAAATTTACTAATTGCAGATCGAACAACGAAAAAGCTCCCCACCATTTTCCAAAGCGCTGATAAATCATCGCGGCATGCCCTTTACCGGTTGCGATGCCTAAACGAACCACCATTTCCTGGCAGAAATAAGTAACCGGCAAAAGCAATAATAATACCCACATTAATGATGTTCCGTATTGTGCGCCTGCTTGTGTATATGTTGATACTGCACCTGCATCATTATCAGCCTGTGTTACAATTAAGCCCGGTCCAAATACCATTAAAAAAGTTAAAATCCGGCTCCAAAATTTATTCTTTACCACTCTTTTTTTAGACAAAAAATCTTCTTTTAATGGCTGTGTCTCTATATTCAATATTTTTTCAGCAAAGTTGTGTGGCTGATAAAAAACTTAGATTCAAAGATTTAAACTATGCAAGAGCCG
>DATAMD010000257.1:0-2118 GCA_036260755.1 Chitinophagaceae bacterium
TAATTACCGGGATACTTGTATTTGCTGTAGTTTATCTTAAACTGTGCAAACTCTGGATGATTAGCCTCAAAAAAAAAGGACGATGCAATTAAATATAACCGAAACCTTTTAAGAACACTCATTGATAACTCGCCCGATTCGGTTTATATAAAAGATTTAAACAGCAGAAAAGTTATTGCCAACCCTCTTCAGGTTAAGTTAATGGGATTTGATAAAGAAGAAGATGTAATTAATAAAAATGATTATGATGTTTATCCGAAAGACTTAGCCGATAAATACCGTGAATCAGACCTGAAAATTTTTAATACCGGAATGCCTGAATTAAATTGTGAAAGCTCGTACACAGATAAAAAAAATAAACAGCATTGGATATTAACTTCTAAAATGCCTATTAAAGACGAATTGGGCAACATAGTAGGTTTGGTGGGCATTGGCAGAGATATCACCGACCTGAAAAATGCAGATGAAAACATTAAAAAAGAAAGAAACCTTTTACGAACAATAATTGATAATATTCCCGATGCTATTTACATAAAAGACACGGGTTGCAGAAAGGTTATTGCTAATCCTGTAGATGTAAAGAATTGCGGGTTTACTAACGAAGCTGAACTGCTGAATAAAGATGATTATGATTTTTTTCCACAAGAAATAGCTGATAATTTTTATGCCGATGATCAATTTGTATTACAAACAGGTAATCCCATTTTAAACAGGGAAGAGTTTTTCATCGATCCGGAGAATACTAAACATTGGCTTCTTTCATCAAAGATGCCTTTAAAAGATGAGCAGGGCAAGATTATTGGCTTAGTGGGAATTGCAAGAGATATTACCAAACGCAAACTGCTGGAACTGGAATTAATTGATGCCAGAAAAAAAGCTGAATCGGCAAGTAAAGCGAAGTCGGAATTTCTTTCAAATATGAGTCATGAAATAAGAACACCGTTAAACAGTGTAATCGGGTTTTCCGATCTTTTAATGAAATCAAACCTTACCGAAGGTCAACAACAATATACATCTGCTGTCTATCATTCAGCAAATTCGTTATTAGACATTATTAATGAAATTCTTGATTTTTCTAAAATCGAAGCCGGCAAGCTTGAAGTTGAAAATATAAAGACAGATATAATTGAAGTGGGTTATCATATTGCTGATGTAATTAGTTTTCAATCGCACAAAAAAAATCTTGAACTATTATTAAATATAGGTGTTGATATACCTCGTTTTATTTGGGCAGATGGTGTGAGGTTAAGGCAAATTCTTATTAACCTTCTTGGAAATGCTGTAAAGTTCACCATGCAGGGAGAAATAGAACTAAAAATAGAAACCATACAAATATTTAATGACCACAAACGGAAAATTCGTTTTTCTGTAAGAGATACAGGCGTTGGCATTAGTCCCGAAAATCAGAAGAAAGTTTTTGAAGCATTTTCGCAGGAAGATTCTTCAGTAACAAGAAAATTTGGAGGCACCGGATTGGGATTAACTATCTCTAAAAAATTAGTACACCTGATGGGTGGCACTTTACTTCTTGATAGCACCGTTGGCAAAGGCAGTACTTTTTATTTTGACCTTATTGTGGAAACACAGGAAGGCGATACTATTGATTGGGAAAATTTAAAGGGTTACAATAATATTCTTATTGTTGATGATAATGCCAACAACCGCCTGATATTAAAAGATATGCTGGCAATGAAAAGTATTGCCTGTGATGAAGCCGAAAATGCAGAAATTGCTTTGCAGAAAATTTACTCCGGTAACAAATATGATGTTGTATTAATGGATTATCAGATGCCTGTAATGGACGGATTAATTGCAATAGAAAAAATCAGGGAAAAATTCACGGCTCAGCAATTACCCATTATGCTTTTACACAGCTCGGCAGATGACTTTGTAATTAATGAAGCCTGCAGCAAATTTGATGTCTATCAGCATTTAACAAAGCCGTTAAAAATGCAGGATGTCTTTGAAGCATTGTCTAAGCTTAAGTATAATAATACGCAAGCCGAAATAAAGCATAATAAAATACAACACAAAAAAGAAAAAGTAAACACCGATCGCTTTAAAGTATTAGTTGCAGATGATAATAACTTCAATATTTTATTGATCAGAACAATTCTG
>DATAMD010000262.1:0-3913 GCA_036260755.1 Chitinophagaceae bacterium
CTTCAACTGAGGAAAGCTATGAGCTATTAGCTTCGAGCCGTGAGCATTTGCTCGAAGCTCACGGCTCGCTCCTCGCAGCTCAGAACGTTGAAGTGTGCGACGCAACAGGCGATGACCACCCGTACCGAACGCCGGTATCATAAAAAATATTTTAGTTGTTATGTTTGAAAATACCATGAAAAATATATGCCTGTTAATAAAAAAATAATTTCACTATTAATTTACACATGCGGTTCATAAATTTTTTGAACTTTGTTTTAATAGCTTTCCACATCTGTTGATAAGAAGTGTTAGGTTTTATTGGATGTTTAAAATTAAATTTGAATTGGAAGGATTAGTTAGTACAAAAAATATATTCTCATCATTAAACGGGCAATCATTTGACAGACACAATCATTAACCTCGAATCCGTTAACCCGATAGAATTCTTCGGCGTAAATAACGGGAAGTTAGACCTGCTCAAAAAGAAATTTCCTTTATTAAAAATTCTCTCCCGCGGTACGCAAATAAAATTGAGCGGCGCACCCGAGCAAATTGAAAATGCAAAAGAGAAGATTGATCTGATTGTTCAATATCTCGAACGCAACGGACATTTGAGCGAGAATTATTTTGAGCAAATACTCGGCGGCGATGACGCCGAAACCATCGACAATTTTGTTGATAAAAATCCAAACGACATTTTAGTGTTTGGCCCTAACGGTAAAACAGTACGGGCACGAACAGCCAATCAGAAAAAAATGGTGCAGGCTGCCGACCGCAACGATATTGTATTTGCCATAGGCCCGGCCGGAACGGGTAAAACCTATACTGCTGTTGCATTAGCCGTTCGTGCCTTAAAAAATAAACTGGTAAAGAAAATTATTCTTACCCGCCCCGCAGTTGAGGCCGGCGAAAGTTTAGGATTCTTGCCAGGCGACCTGAAAGAAAAAATTGATCCGTATCTGCGCCCGTTGTATGATGCGTTGGATGATATGATTCCTGCCGATAAATTAGGATATTATATGACCACACGCACCATTGAAATTGCACCGTTGGCTTACATGCGGGGAAGAACTTTAGATAATGCTTTTATTATTTTAGATGAAGCACAAAACACAAACGACCTGCAATTAAAAATGTTTTTAACACGTATCGGTGCCAATGCAAAAGCCATTATCACCGGCGATCCTACACAAATAGATTTGCCTAGAAATATGCGCAGCGGTTTAGATAAAGCCATTCGCATTTTGGATAATATCGAAGGCATTGCACATATTGCATTGAATGAAGAAGATGTGGTGCGGCACCGTTTGGTAAAATCTATCATCAGGGCATACGAAAAAGATCATGAGCTGGAAGAACAAAAACATGGTATTCGTTAAACAACTTATTTTATAAACTCCAAGGCGGCATGTTGCTGCCTTTTGTTTTATAAAAATATATGCATGAATTCATTGATTTAATCATAAACAATAAAATGTTTAATTTTACTGACTACTGAAACACACATAAATGAATACCATGAAAAAGATTATATTATTTCTTTTTGTTGCATGCGCAGTTACTGCCCGGGCACAGGTCGTCGGCGAACAACCGGTTAAAAAGAATACTTATGATCCCAATGCTTTAAAATATCAGGGCCCTGTTCGTACTGCCAAAAAGCCTACCGGTAAAAAACCGGGTGTAAAAACCACATCAGCCCAAAAGCCAAGTTCTGTTTCAGAACATTCTGCAGCTATTTATCCAACACAAAATCCGTCAACAAAAAATATTGTGTACGAATTTATCGATACAACATTTCCAAACAGCGAGAACCGTTTTCCGTTGCAGGGCAATGCAGGCATCGGCACACATGCACCTCAATCTGCTTTAGAAATTAAACGAAGTGCAGGCGATACAAGAAAGAAAAATGTTTTGTTACAGTTGAGTAATATTTGGGCACCGAACGGACAAAACGAACCCAGCATCATGTTCTCTAACGGTGATGTTAGTTCGATAGATAATGTAAGCTATTGGACAATTGGCGCAAGGGTTTCGGGCGATAAAACATTAAATACACCTCAGTCTTTTAAGATTTGCCACAAGCCCGTTGGAAGCAATGTGGAGAATGAATATTTTTCGATCGATTCGTATGATGGCAGAGTAAAAATCGGTGATGTAAATTCTAATGTGGATGGTTATAAACTTTTTGTTGAACAGGGAATATTAACCGAAAAAGTAAAAGTGGCTGTTAAGAATTCGGACGATTGGTTCGATAATGTTTTTAAGAAAGATTATAAATTGATGTCGCTTAAAAATTTGAATGATTATATAAATGTTTATCATCATTTGCCCGATATGCCAACAACAGACGAAGTGATGCAGAACGGTGTTGATCTCGGCAAAATGAATGGTTTGTTATTAAAGAAAGTGGAAGAGCTTACAAAATATGTGATCGATATAAAAGCTGAATTAGACCAAACAAAAAAAGAGTTGAAAGAAACAAAGAAATTAATAAAGAAGAAATAAATTAGAATAAATAAAAAAGCCGCATCAAAAATTTGATGCGGCTTTTTTATAAAAATATTTTTTATGCAAACTTTTTTGCATCTTCTAAAAACTTAGCCAAACCAATATCGGTTAACGGATGTTTTAATAATCCGAGAATTGAATCTAACGGACAGGTACAAACATCGGCACCTGCTTCGGCACATCTTACAATATGCAATGCATTGCGGATAGATGCTGCAAGAATTTCTGTTTTAAATCCCTGTATGGCATAAATATTTGCAATCTGTTCTATTAACTGAACACCATCCCAATTACCGTCGTCAATTCTTCCAATAAATGGTGAAACATAAGTGGCGCCTGCTTTTGCGGCTAATATGGCCTGACCGGCAGAAAAAATTAAAGTACAATTTGTTTTAATACCGTTATCGCTGAACCATTTAATGGCTTTAATGCCATCTTTTATCATCGGTACTTTTACCACAATATTTGGATGAATAGCTGCCAATATTTTTCCTTCTTCAATAATGCCGGCAAAATCGGTTGCAATAACTTCGGCACTAATATCGCCGTTAACCATTTCGCAAATGGTTTTATAATGTTGCATTACTGCGGCATTACCTTTAATTCCTTCTTTTGCCATTAAAGACGGATTGGTTGTAACGCCGTCTAAAATTCCAAGTTCATTGGCTTCTTTAATCTGTGCAAGATTAGCTGTGTCGATAAAAAATTTCATAGCGATTTAATATTTAAGATTTAATATTTAAGATTTTGTAGAACCATTTTTAATTTTATCCTGAGAGGTTTTTCTTGCTGAGGCTAATATCTTACATAACTCATCTGCTTCCTGTATCAACAATTTCATTTTTTCTTCTTTAATTAATTTTAGTTCAAGAATAACTTCTAACCAAAATAATGTTTCGTCCATTTCTTCAAAAGCGATACTCAATTTTGCAGTAAATGCTTTTAAACTTTGTCCTTTGCAAGCTGCCCGATAATTAGCTGCCGTCGAAAAAGAAGAGCGAAGCAATTGGTCTTCTATAATTCTGCAAATTTTTTTATTTGCTAAAGATTCACAAAGTGGAACGATTCTGTACGCCAAAGATTTCAAACGACTTTGCAATTCGTAGGAATTCATATAATACTTTTAATATACAATATTACATCTTCCCTCAAAAATAAAAAAAGTCGGCAGGCTACTCACATCGCACCGCTACAACCGCCTATCCTTGCTGTATTCCTACCCTGGGGAGGTTCAGCAGGAGCTGGTCGTGTAAGACCTGCCGGCTGCAAATGTAAGGGAACGAAAGAAATTTTGAATGATGAATTTTGGAGGATGAATTAAAAACATAAATCAGTAGAATGAAACTTTTTTTTGTTAGCCAACATTTGTAATTCTATTTAGCTTTTGTTGCGTCGCACACTTGTACTGAAGAAGCTATTAGCT
>DATAMD010000266.1:0-2696 GCA_036260755.1 Chitinophagaceae bacterium
GAATTATTTGCAGATATTCATGTTAGCGTTTATAATCAGGAAGAAGGCTTATCTGATGCTCAAACCAAAGCTATACTTGAATTGCGCTTGCAACGTCTTACCGGTATGGAGCGTGATAAGATTGTTGATGAATTTAAAGAAATCGTTATCACCATTGCACATTTAATAGAATTATTGGGTAGCGAACAATTGCGTTACGATTTAATTAAAACGGAGCTGTTAGAAGTAAAAGGAAAGTTTGGTGATGCCAGAAAAACCGAGATTCAATATCTCGCCGATGAAATGCGCATCGAAGACCTTATTGAAGATGAAGATGTAGTAATTACCATTTCGCATTTAGGCTATATTAAACGAACATCGGCAACAGAATACCGTCAGCAACGCAGAGGTGGAAGAGGAGCGGTTGGCAGCAAAACAAGAGAAGAAGATTATGTAGAACATTTGTTTGTTGCTTCAACACATCACACGATGTTATTCTTTACCGAAAAAGGAAGATGTTTTTGGTTGAAAGTTTACGAAATACCGGAAGGCGAAAAACAAGGAAAGGGCAGGGCCATTCAGAATTTAATTCAGATACCACCCGATGATAAAGTAAGAGCAATTATTGATGTAAAAAATCTGGAAGACAAAGAATTTGCACAAAATCATTACATAGTTTTATGTACCAAAAAAGGTATCATCAAAAAAACTTATCTCGAAGATTTCAGTCGCCCAAGAGCAAACGGGATCAATGCCATTACAATTAATGAAGGAGATCAGTTGCTCGAAGCAAAAATGACTGATGGCAACAACGAAATAATGATGGCAGTTAAAAGTGGCCGTGCCATTCGTTTCCCCGAAGAAAAAGTTCGTCCAACCGGAAGAGGTGCCATTGGGGTTTCGGGAATTGAAGTAGATGATTCGAAAGATGAAGTGATTGGTATGATTTGTATTAATCGTGATGATAAATCAAAGACTGTTTTAGTGGTTAGCGAAAATGGTTTTGGGAAACGCACACCATTAATCGATGAAGATGGCGAAGATGTATATCGCATTACCAATCGTGGAGGAAAAGGAGTTAAAACAATAAATGTTACCGAAAAAACTGGAACTTTGGTTGGCATTTTAGATGTGAGTGAAAAAGAAGATCTGATTATTACTTGTGAATCGGGAATTACTTTACGAACACCGATTGCAACAATCAAGGAATCGGGAAGGGCAACACAAGGCGTAATTTTAATTAGATTGGATGAGGGCGATCATATTGCTGCCATCTCCAAAATAGAAGAACAGGAAGTTGAAGAAGCGACTGAAACAAGTGCCGAAACTAATGATGAAACTACTTCATCAAATAATGAAAGTACAAATACAGATGATTTAATTAAAACCACTGATAACCAATAA
Organism: Chitinophagaceae bacterium; assembly: GCA_036260755.1. Taxonomy (GTDB): domain Bacteria; phylum Bacteroidota; class Bacteroidia; order Chitinophagales; family Chitinophagaceae; genus CAIQDX01. The sequence continues at coordinate 1,384 of DATAMD010000266.1, forward strand.
TTAAACAATCAATTTATGAAAAAGCTTTTATTGCTTGCCGCTTTTGCTTCTTTGTCTTTTTTTGTAAAAGCACAAGATTTTAAAAAAGTACAAACCGCTTCTATTTTAGGTCAGACCGAATTGGCAAAAACCGAAATCGACAAGTTTGCATCTGATACAAAGGCATTGGCTAAACCCGATTTCTGGATGTGGAAAGCCAAAGTTTATGCTGCAGTTTATGCGGACGAAAAACTGAGAGAAAAATATCCTTCTTCCGAAGTGGCTGCCAGTGAAGCATTTCAAAAATATGTATCGATGGATTCAACCATGAAAAGCATGAAAGAAAATAACGGATATGATGCTGCATTCGATATTTATAAACCCTCATTCAATCAGGGTATAAAATCTTTCAACTCAAAAAAGTGGGAGTCTTCGCTGTACTATTTTAAATACTCTGTTGAGTATTATGATATCATTTATAAAAATAAATGGAGTTCGCTCACAATGCCTTTTGATACAGCTTCTATTTTGTATGCAGGATATTCGGCACAAAATGCAATAAAAATAAATGATGCTGTCAAATTTTATAAAAGATTAGTTGATAATCATGTTGCAGGCGAAGCTAATTTAGATATCTATCGGTATATTCTGATTGCCAGCAGCGATAAAAAAGATTCGGCTGATTTTTATAAATATTATGCAATCTCACAACAAACTTATCCAAAGGAAAACTGGTATGAATACGAATTAGATTTTATCAGAAAAAAATATGATTTAGCGGGCAAGACTTCATTGTACGCCAGAGAAGATGCAGCAGGAACTTTATCTGCCACCAAATACCTTTATTTTGGAGATATGTTTGTAAATCTTTCCAAAGAGGAAAAAGAAGGGCTGGACAGCGCAAAAATTTCTGCGTATCAGGCCAAAGGCCGCGACGCATTTAAGAAGGCTTTCTTATTAGATCAAACAAATTCAATAGCTGCATTTAATGCCGGCGTAATTTATTACAACGATTATAATACTTACGACGATAGAGTTAGAGGTTTAATTAAAGTGCTGCGTGATATTAACTCGCAAAAAGTTGTTGAAAAAGATGCTAAAAAGAAAGCTGCACAGGAAGCCAAATTTAAATTACTGACTGATCCTGTTAAAGCATCAATGTCAAGCTTAGAAGAACCAATGTTAGCGTCGGTTGATTCGGCTATTAACTGGTTAGAAAAATCGTTTATTGTGTTAAAAGATAAACATCCAAAAGACAGATTTGAAAAAAGTTCTTATGTAAAATCTGTCGATTTTCTTGCAAATCTGTATGCGTATAAAAGAGATAAAGTAAG
>DATAMD010000282.1:0-6479 GCA_036260755.1 Chitinophagaceae bacterium
TGGCGTTTATCTTATACTTGGCCATACGCATAATTAAAACAGCTTTTTTAATTTCTTATATAAGTGGTAACCCAAAATTTTTTTATTTAAGTAAGTTTGGTTGTCATATTCATCAAAAAATATTTATCATGAAAAAAATATTTTCAGCAATTGTTTTATCTATGTCGTTACTCACACTATCAGCTCAATTAAAATATCCGGTTACAGCAAAAACAAATCAAACAGATAATTATTTCGGAACCGTTGTAGCCGATCCTTACCGCTGGTTAGAAAACGATAACAGCGATTCTACAAAAGCATGGGTAAAAGAACAAAACATGGTGACCAATGCTTACCTCAATCAAATACCTTATCGCGATGGATTTAAAAAGAGAATTGAAACCGTGAGCAACTATGCAAAATATTCATCACCCCAAAAAAAAGGTGAGTGGTTTTATTTTTATAAAAATGACGGATTACAAAATCAAAGTGTGTTGTATCGCCAGAAAGGATTGGATGGAAAAGCAGATGTGGTGATCGATCCCAATAAATTATCGCCCGACGGCACCACGCGTTTAATTGGTTTTGTATTAAATAAAAACGGAAATTATGCTGCGTGGGGAATTTCGAAAGGCGGCAGCGACTGGCAAACTTATTTTGTACGGGATATGCAAACAGGAAAAGATTTAACCGATGAAATTGATTGGGTAAAAGTTTCGGGCATTGCATGGCAGGGCGATGGATTTTATTACAGCCGTTATCCGGCAACTGCCAAAGGAAAAGAATTATCTACCAAAAACGAAAATCATCAGGTATGGTTTCATGTTGTTGGCACAAACCAATCTGCCGATAAATTAATTTTTGAAGATAAAGCCAATCCGCAACGTTTTCATACCGTAAGCACAAGCGATGATGAACGTTTTGTTTATTTAACGATCAGCGACCGGGGCAAAGGTTTTGACGGCAATGCTTTATGGTATATCGATAATAGATCTGCCGATAAAATTTTTAAACCAATTGTAAAAGAAGCAGGAAAATTTGATTATGGTGTGATTGATAATATCAACGATAAAATTTTAATACAAACAAATGATGCTGCTCAAAATTCTAAAGTAATAGAATTCGATCCGGCAAAGCCGCAACAAAAAGATTGGAAAATAATCATTCCCGAAAAGGCTGAACCATTGCAGGGCGTAGGCAGTGTTGGGGGAAAATTATTTGTAACATATTTAAAAGATGTAACCAGCCGCATTTATGTGTACGATTATAAAGGAAATAAAACAGGCGAAGTAAAATTACCTGCTTTGGGAAATGCTTCGGGCTTTGGCGGTGAAAAAGAAGATGCATTTACTTTTTATACTTTTTCAACTTTTAATTTTCCTCCAACAATTTATAAATATGATGTTGCAAATGGCAAGAGCTCAGTATTTCAAAAACCCGAATTAAGTTTTAATCCGGCTGATTATACTGTTGATCAAATATTTTATACAAGCAAGGATAAAACAAAAATCCCCATGTTTATTGTTGCCAAAAAAGGAATGATAAAAAATGGAAAGAACCCTACTATTTTATATGGTTACGGCGGATTTAATATCAGCATGACACCTGCTTTCAGCGCATTCCTAATTCCGTGGTTAGAGCAGGGTGGTATTTATGCAGTGGCTAATATCCGCGGCGGAAGCGAGTATGGCGAGAAATGGCATGAAGCAGGAATGAAACTAAAAAAGCAAAATGTTTTTGATGATTTTATTGCTGCAGGCGAATATTTGATTGCACAAAAATATACTTCGTCAAATTATCTGGCATTGCGTGGCGGAAGTAATGGCGGTTTATTAGTGGGTGCAGTTATTAATCAGCGGCCCGGCCTTGCAAAAGTTGCTATACCGCAAGTGGGTGTGATGGATATGTTACGCTTTCAAAAATTTACCATTGGATGGAACTGGATTGCCGATTATGGCAGCAGCGATAATGCCGGTGAATTTAAAGTATTGTATGCTTATTCACCATTGCAGAATATTAAACAAGGTGTGCAATATCCTGCCACCTTAATAACAACCGCCGATCACGACGACAGGGTTGTTCCTGCACATTCGTTTAAATATGCAGCAACATTGCAGGAAAAAAATGCAGGAAAAAATCCTACTATCATCCGCATCGATACTAACTCAGGACACGGTGCAAGCAACATGGCAAAAAATATTGAAACAACAGCCGATATTTACTCATTCATTTTATTTAATATGGGAGTAATGCCAAAGTTTTAATATAATTTTTTGCATTTGATGATGATACTCGATTCAAAAAAACTTTACAAAAAAATCCCCGTTCAAAACTGAACGGGGATTTATAATTATTCCGATAAAAAATTAATCGTCAATTTTTACTTTGCCCTTGCTCTTTGCAATTACTTCTTCAGCAATATTATTTGGAGCCGGTGCATAATGCGAAAACTCCATGGTAGAAGTTGCACGGCCCGAAGATAAAGAACGCAACTGAGTTACATAACCAAACATTTCACTCAACGGAACTTTAGCTTTAATTACCTGTGCGTTGCCACGGGTATCCATTCCTTCCAACATACCGCGACGTCGGTTTAAATCGCCTGTTACATCACCCATATATTGATCGGGAGTAACTACTTCAACTCTCATAATAGGTTCTAACAAAACAGGTTTTGCTTTACGGCCTGCTTCACGGAAGCCTCCTTTAGCACATAATTCAAACGACATAGAATCAGAATCCACCTGATGGAAGCTACCATCAAAAATTCTTACTTTCATCGTTTCAACAGGATAAGCTGCTAAAACGCCTGTAGTCATTGATGATTCGAAACCTTTTTGAATAGCAGGAATAAATTCCTTTGGAATAGATCCTCCAAAAATATCATTCTTAAATTGGAAAGCCTTACCGGGATTTTCGGTTAACCATTCTGCATCAGCCGGGCCGATTGAGAATTGGATATCGGCAAATTTACCACGGCCACCCGATTGTTTCTTTAATACTTCGCGGTGTTCGATAGTTTGCTGGAATGCTTCTTTATAAGCCACCTGCGGATTACCCTGATTGATCTCAACTTTAAACTCACGGCGCATACGATCAACAATAATTTCTAAGTGCAATTCGCCCATACCGCTTAAAATTGTTTGTCCGGTATCTTCATCGGTTTTTACTCTTAATGTCGGATCTTCTTCAACTAATTTAGCAATGGCCATGCCCATTTTATCAACATCAGCCTGCGTTTTAGGCTCAACAGCTACCGAGATAACGGGCTCAGGTATAAACATATTTTCTAAAGCGATAGGATGGTTCTCATCGCACAAAGTATCGCCTGTTTTAATTTCTTTAAAACCAACAGCTGCTGCAATATCACCGGCTTCAATAAAATCTATCGGATTTTGTTTGTTGGCAAACATCTTCATGATACGGCTGATACGTTCTTTCTTTCCGCTTCTTACATTCAACACATAACTACCCGCATCCAAATGTCCGCTGTAACAGCGAAAGAAAGCTAAACGGCCAACAAAAGGATCGGTCATGATTTTAAAAGCCAATGCTGCAAATGGTTCTTTCGCATCTGCTTTTCTGGTGATGGTTTCACCGTTATCGGGATTAGTACCTGCAGTATCTTCAATATCAACCGGTGAAGGTAAATAGCGGCAAACAGCATCCAGTGCGGTTTGTACACCTTTATTTTTAAAAGCCGATCCGCACATCATTGGTACAATGCTTAAATCGATGGTAGCTTTACGGATAGCTTCATGCATTTCTTCTTCGGTAATACTGTTAGGATCATCAAAGAATTTTTCTAATAATTTATCATCGTATTCTGCAACGGCTTCAACTAAATTCTGCCTCCATTCATTAGCTTCTTCAACCATATCTTCCGGAACAGGAATTTCATCGAAAGTCATTCCTTCGGTGTCCATATGCCAGATGATACCTTTCATTTTAATTAAATCAACCACACCTTTAAAATTCTCTTCTGCACCAATTGGCAATTGCAGCGGAACAGATTTTGCACCTAACATCTCTTTAATCTGTGCAACCACCATTAAAAAATCAGCACCGGCACGGTCCATTTTATTTACGAAACCAATACGCGGAACTTTATAACGGTTAGCCTGGCGCCAAACAGTTTCAGATTGTGGCTCTACACCATCAACCGCACTGAATAAGGCGATCAAACCATCCAATACACGCATACTACGTTCAACTTCAACTGTAAAGTCAACGTGGCCCGGAGTATCGATAATGTTGAAATAATATTTTTTTGTGTCAGTATTGGCCTTACCTAAAACCGTAGGAAAATTCCATTGACAGCTAACTGCTGCAGAAGTAATGGTAATACCTCTTTCTTTTTCCTGTTCCATCCAATCGGTAGTAGCAGCACCATCGTGTACTTCACCGATTTTATGAATCATACCGGTATAACGTAATACCCTTTCGGTCATTGTAGTTTTACCGGCATCAATGTGTGCGGCAATACCAAAATTGCGTTGAAACTTCAAGTCAGCCATAAAAAAGATTGTTTTTAATTTTTTTCGAGCCGCAAAGGTAAGGATTTAGTGCATTGAAAAAGAAGTTGACAAAGATTTAATTCGGGTGTGGATTTTTTATGAACCAAGCGCTTAGAACCGCCTCAGCACCAGTGGCGTCGCACACTTCAGCTCTATAATTCAAATCAACAAAATAAAAAAGTCCCGCAGGAAATTGCAGGACTTTTTAAATATGATAACTAAAAGATAATTAAACTTTAAAGTGCGAGAAAGCTTTGTTTGCTTCTGCCATACGGTGTGTATCTTCTTTCTTTTTAAAAGCAGCACCTTCACCTTTGCTGGCGGCAACAATTTCGTTGGCTAATTTATCGGCCATGGTACGACCATTTCTTTCGCGGCTGTAACGAACCATCCATTTAATGCTTAAAGAAATTTTTCTGTCGGCACGCACTTCAGAAGGGATCTGGAAAGTAGCTCCACCAATTCTGCGGCTGCGAACTTCTACAGATGGTGTTACATTGGCTAAAGCTTTCTTCCAAACTTCATAACCATCTTCTCCGGTTGTTTTAGCTACTTTATCAATAGCATCATAAAAAATATTGATTGCTGTACTTTTTTTACCATCCCACATTAAATTATTGATAAAACGCGTTACCAATTTATCATTGAAACGGCCATCAGCTGCAAGAGGTAATTTTTTGGCTTGTGCTTTACGCATGGTTGTTAATTTTTAATTTGGCTGAATTTCTTCAAGTATTAAAACTTTACTCAGCTATGTTGATTGATTATTTTTTTGCCTTTTCTTTCTTGGTACCGTATTTAGAACGGCTCTTCTTTCTGTCTTTTACACCGGCAGTATCCAAGCTACCGCGAACGATATGGTAACGAACACCCGGTAAATCTTTTACACGACCACCACGAATCAATACAATTGAGTGTTCCTGCAGATTATGACCTTCACCCGGAATATAGGCAATCACCTCGATTTTATTTGTCAAACGCACTTTGGCAACTTTACGTAACGCAGAGTTTGGTTTTTTAGGTGTAGTTGTATATACCCTTGTACAAACGCCACGACGCTGTGGGCAAGCATCTAAAGCTCTTGATTTACTTTTAGCCCTGATGATTTCGCGGCCTTTTCTTACTAATTGTTGAATGGTAGGCATTCTACTTTGTTTAATTTTTTTTCGGACGGCAAAGGTAATAGCCCTTTGGGTAAATTCCAAAAAGAAAAACCCGAAATCCTAAAATAAAATAATAACTGGATTTCGGGTCTCGGTTTTAACCTGTAATTTATATTTTATTCATCCACCCAAACTTATCATTAACGGTACAGGAACGGATACCATTTAAGGTTTGTAATACTTCGTTTGCAATGGCGCATTTTGTAACATCAAATTTCATTACAAAATCTTTGTACCGCAATTCTTTAATTAAAGAAATGGTGGCGGCAGTGCCGGTACCAAATACTTCCTGCAAACTGTTATTTTTATAGGCATCCATCAGTTCATCAATGCTAATTCTGCGCTCTTCTACTTTTATGCCCATATCTTTTAAAATGGTAATCACACTTTCGCGGGTTACTCCTTTTAAAATGGTTCCTTCTTCCAATGACGGCGTAATTGCAACACTGTTAATTACAAACATCACATTCATCATTCCAACTTCCTGTAACCATTTATGCTCAAAAGCATCGGTCCATAAAACCTGATCGTATCCTAATTTTTTTGCTTCCTGTGCAGCAATTAAACTTCCGCCATAATTACCTGCATTCTTTGCAAATCCAACGCCACCGGGTGCTGCACGGGTATATTTTTCTTCAACAAAAATTTTCATTGGTTCGGCGAAATAAGGGCCGCTCGGACTTAAAATAATAATAAATTTATATGTTGATGATGGCTTTACTCCCAACTGGCAATCAGTTGAAAACATAAACGGCCTGATATATAAAGAATGATCTTTTTTATTGGGGATCCAGTTTTTATCCAGATCAATTAATTGTTT
>DATAMD010000285.1:0-6235 GCA_036260755.1 Chitinophagaceae bacterium
ATGTTGAAGATATCAAAGAACAATTATTAGGTAAACTTCAAATCATTTTAAAAGAAAAAACTTCTGCAGGTGTAAGCAACAACTTTGGCGAATCGTTGATTGGTAAAGGCGCTAAGTTCAATGCTAAAAATTTAGCAGTGATCGATTATCAAAATATCAATCCTTTGGGATGGACAGGCGAAAAATCAACCGACGATCAGATCAACACTTTATTACACAATTACAGCATCAAGTATAACGAAGAGTTAGGAAGATATAAGAGAGAGAAATTTAATATTTCAATTGGTGATGAATTACCTGCAGGTGTATTGAAACTCGCAAAAGTTTACCTGGCTGTTAAACGTAAATTGAAAGTGGGTGATAAGATGGCGGGCCGCCACGGTAATAAAGGGATCGTTGCAAAAATTGTTCGTGCAGAGGATATGCCTTTTATGGAAGATGGAACACCGGTTGATATTGTGTTGAATCCGTTGGGTGTGCCTTCGCGTATGAACCTTGGACAGATTTACGAAACAATTTTAGGATGGGCCGGAACTAAATTGGGTGTTCGTTTTGCTACGCCAATTTTTGATGGTGCATCAACAACTGAGATTGAAGAATATTGTAAAAAAGCTGATATTCCTTTAAACGGTCACACCTATTTATATGATGGTGAAACCGGCGAACGTTTCGATCAGAAAGCTACAGTGGGCGTTATTTATGTAATTAAATTACACCACATGGTTGATGATAAAATGCACGCACGTTCCATCGGGCCATACAGTTTAATTACGCAACAACCGTTAGGTGGTAAAGCACAGTTTGGTGGACAAAGATTTGGTGAAATGGAAGTATGGGCACTCGAAGCATATGGTGCATCTAACATTTTACAGGAATTGCTGACACTGAAATCTGATGATATTATTGGCCGTGCAAAAACTTACGAAGCAATTGTAAAAGGCGATAATATTCCGAAAGCCGGTGTACCGGAATCATTCAATGTATTGGTACACGAATTAAGAGGTTTAGGTTTGGATCTTAAATTTGAATAAAGATCCGATGCGGATATAATTAAAAGCCATCACAATTTTTTGTGATGGCTTTTTTAATGTTAAGTGTTGCTGCAATTTTATTCTTGATAAAATGCGGATAATAATTTTATTACAGATTATCTAATAAAGAAATTATTTCTGCCGGAGAAGATTTTACCGGCGATAACATAATTCTGTTTGCATTAGCAACGGTTACACTTCTGGTTCCAGCATAAAACTTGTTATCGATCATTGAAATAGATACAAGTGTGATGCTGCTGTTTACCGGAACATGTAAACTATAAAATGATCTTGTTGCATAATCGGCAGTTAGCCGTACAACAGAATTCTTATCATTATATACCGCAAAAACAAATGAATTTTTATTTGTATAATTTAAAGGCAGTGTAACATTTAATCTAACAGTATTAGCGGTATCTAACAGATTGCTGCAACCGATCCAATTAGTAATTGATGTAGATATCTGATAACCTTTTTTCTGGGTACCCAAAGAAGTAGAATCCCAATAAGAAATAGTACCATTAGGTGTTTGAGCCCAGGTGAACAATGAATCTATGTTAGCTAAAGGAACTCCTTCAAAAAAATTCAAACCTGAAAATGCATTATTATTTGTCCATTTAATTTTAAATGAAGTATTGGGCAACATGGCGACTTCCTGATTATTTTTTGTAAGATGAACAAAGAAAGAACCGGCAGTTTGTAACAAATAATTCTTTGCCGATGTTGGTATCAGGTATTTTATATAATCTCCTTTTTTAACGAGTGCCAGGATTTGAACATTAATTTTTCCATCTGTAACCGGATAACTTGAATTACGGTATGCGTAAGCATGTTCGGGAAAAAATATTGAAAGATCGGGATTAAATTTTATGGTATTATCCGCATTCACATCAAAAGAATCAACAAACGAAAAATTATTATTAATGGCTGCCGAAACAGAATCAACAAAACTGGATGTGAGTGGTCTTTTTGTCCAAACAGTATCATTAATACCAAGATAGGTATATGGCACAAATGTATCCGACATCTCTTTTTTACAAGAGAAAATCAAACTGCTGATTAATATGAAGAACAATATTTTTTTCATCGTGTTTAATATCAGATATGTGTTACTTTATAAACGCTGCTTTTTGTTGTTCAGCTTCATTCTAACACCCAATGTTAATCCTGCGGCGTTAAATTTCTGACTGTAACCAATACTGCTTGAAATAGGCGTTAATCCCACCCTGAAATAAGGTTCTGCAAAAACATCAAGCTTATCATTTATTTTTCTGATTAAACTGATGCTTCCGTATAAACTTAAACCTGTGCTGCTTTTGTAGAAACCACCATTACCTTTTGATGCAACCGAAACAACCTTGTAAGAAGTATCAAGTGTTTCGCCGTTATACCACGAAGTAACATGGATAATCACACCGCCATTCACAGCAACTTTCCATTTATCTTTTACTTCGCCAAATTCGTAACCAAGACCAATAGGTATTTCTATATTTTTATAACTGTTAAGATTTTTCCGTACCGCATATCCTATCTGTGTTACCGTTGTAGTATCGTTAAAAGTGGTATCGCCCTGAGGACGAATAACGGTCCTGCTCACAATCACAACAGTTGTTCTTGTTTCGTTTACCGTGCTTAAATTAAATTTTTCAATCAGTTGCGAATATTGAATACCGGCATTCAATATAAAATGATCGCCAACATTTTTACTGATTTTTGCACCTACCGTAAAGCCACCAAACATTTTTTCGGTACTGTCTTTCTTTTGAAGATAAGTATTGCTTAAACCATTGCCAGATAAGGATTTCATTGTATAATCGGGCGAAGCATATAATTGCAGATACCAATCGTTTCGCTCATTGCCGTTTGCACTGGGGCAATCATTTCCCAATCCAAAAATGCTTCTTAAATTAAGCGGCGGATTATGCAAACTGTTGAGGCTGTAAACATTTTTATTTAACGACATCAATTCTGCATTGCTGTTTTTTACAGAAGAAAAATTCTGCCATTCGTTTTGTGAAAACAATGTTGATTCATTCTCTAAATTATTTGTTGGAGAAGATTCAGTATTGGTTTTCGAATTTTTATTTTGCAGGAATGAGAATAAACCATTTTTGTGATGGTTAATCATAAATCCTGTGCTGATGTTATCATTTTTTCTGGATGATGCAGTTACAGAAGCTTGTGTTGAATTAATTTCAGCATCTGTTGTTACTGTTTGATCCGGTGTATTGATATCTGTTGTTGAATTATTATTTACAGAAGCTTTTTTATTTTGTTCGGTTGATGCCTGATTGATGGTAAGTGTAGAATTCGTATTATTTTTTAAATTATTTTGTTTTTGATTGGTTACATAAAATAAACTTACTGCCGTTACAACAACAACAGCAATTACGGTTAACAGTCCGTACCTGTTCCTCCACCAAAAGCCTTTAGGACGTTGATCTTTATCGCGTATAATTTTTTCCCATAACCCACCGGGCACAGGCGAAGAATAGTTTTCTAACTTACTTCGTATAAAATTATCAAATACTTTTTCTTGCATTACACAGCTATTTTTTGTAGTTGCAAAATTTGTTGTTGCAGCATCTTGCGGGCCTTAACCAATTGGCTTCTGCTGGTGCTGGATTGTATGTTTAAAAGTTTGGCAATTTCTTCGTGACTGTAACCTTCAATAACATTTAAATTAAAAACAATTTTATACCCTTCGGGTAACTGATTGATCAGTTTTAATAATTCTTCTTCACCAAGATGATTGAAAGCATAAGCCTGAATGGCAGGAGTTTCAGCATGATTTTCTTTGATCTCGCTGAACTGCAATTTCTTTTTCTGCAAATGTTTTAATGCAACATTTACAACAATGCGGCGCATCCATCCTTCAAAAGATCCTTCAAATTTAAATTGATGGATGTTATTGAATATTCGTATAAAGCCTTCCTGTAACATATCTTCTGCTTCCATAACATCATTGGCGTATCGGGTACATACAGTCATAAATTTACCTGCATACTGCTCAAACAGCATTCGCTGATAAGTTGTATTTTGCTTAATACAGCCTTTGATTAATTCAAATTCTGTCAATTTGGGCAGATTTAGTTCGTTTCATTAATTAAGATGCCACAGTAAACAGGGTTGCTGCCTGAAGACAGCCATTTACGGTTTGAAATTACAGAAATGTATTCGGAAATGCATTACGAGAGCCGATTTGATTATTTTTTTACATTTCTATGTATGCAGAAACTGGCTGTGGATGTGATCTACAACACTTACCAAACTATTTGTTTCTTCGTAAACTTTTAATTGACGGTCGGCGCCGGTACCCTGTTCTATCATTTTAGCAAGATAGTTTATGGCATGGCGGCTGCCCAATTCATCAACAACATCATCAACAAAATCTAATAATTCATACAAAAGTAAACGTGTACTTACTTCGGTTTCTTTTCCAAAATCAATTAATGTTCCATCAATTCCATAGCGGCTTGCACGCCATTTATTTTCGTTTAATAATGCACGTTGATACATGATGAAATTCATGTTCTTGTTTCTAAGCTTATACAGTTTTGCACAGATGGCCTGAAATAAAGATGCGAGTGCAATGGTTTCATTAATCGTCGTCGGAATATCGCAAATGCGAAATTCTACTGTATTAAAAAATGGATGAACACGAAGATCCCACCAGATTTTCTTTGCATTATCGATACAGTTGGTTTTAATTAATAACGAAATATAATTATCGTATGCTTCAATACTTTCGAAATGATCGGGAATACCTGTTCGGGGAAATTTATCGAAAACCTTTGTGCGGTATGATTTGTAGCCGGTTAATCTTCCTTCCCAAAAAGGAGAGTTGGTACTGAGTGCAAACACGTGCGGCAAAAAATACCGGGCACTGTTTGCAATATGAATGGCCATTTTTCTGTCTTCCATTCCAACATGAACATGCAAACCAAAAATTAAATTGCTGCGTGCTGCATCCTGCAATTCGTTTACGATTTGATGATAACGGTCGTGATCGGTAATTAACTGGCTATGCCAATGGCTAAAAGGATGTGTACCGGCAGCACCAATCCATAAACCCATGTCGCCGGCAATTTGTGCAATCGTACCACGTAATGCTGCAACATCTTTAAATGCTTCATCGGCATTGGCGCAAATATCTGTACCCACTTCAACAACAGCCTGATGCATCTCGGCCTTTACTTTATCCTTAAATATTTTTTGGCCTTCGATAACAATTTTTTGCTCATGGCTTTTTAATTCACGTGTAACCGGATCGATGACCATATATTCTTCTTCAACACCCAGTGTAAAATGTTTATAATTTAGGATTCCCATACTTTTTATTTTTTGATGCAGAAGAAAATTTTATAAAGTAAAATTAATACAGTACAGTTTTTAAACTGCTTCGTTTAATATATTCGCCCCATGTTAAATTATCCGAACCATCAACATGTGTTAATGCTTTTTCGATCGCAAAATTTGCTGCTGTTTCAACAACCCACGCAAAATTTTCTTCGCCCACACTTGTTCTTTCGGCATCGGGCGCAGGATTGCAAAAGTCAATGGCATAAGGTATTCCATCGCGCAGCGCTAATTCAACCGTATTAAAATCATATCCTAAATAATGATTGATGCGTAAAACAATTTCTTCCATTTGTTTTAATCTTTCGGGCGATGGAGAAAAATTTGCAACATAGCGAAGGTGATGCGGATTGCGTGGTTCGTACGGCATGATGCGAACATGTTTGCCGCCAATACAATAACAACGATAATATTCATCAAAAACAATTTCTTCCTGCAACAACATCACCAGTTGATTTGTTTCGGAATGTTTTTCAAAAAAATCTTCGATGTCGTTTATTTTGTAAACATTCTTCCAACCCCCGCCGGCAAAGGGTTTCATGTAAGCCGGAAACCCTACATAATTAAAGATACTTTCCCAATCCAAAGGATAAACAAGATTTGAAAACGAATCTTCCGAAGTATCATCGGGCAAATCTTTTGAAGGAAGGATAACTGTTTTGGGAACAGGCACATCAATTTTTGTAGCCAAACAATTATTAAAAAATTTTTCATCGGCGCTCCACCAGAAAGGATTATTAATTACGGCAGTGCCGCATAAAGCTGCGTTTTTTAGATAAGAACGATAGAAAGGAACATCCTGACTGATGCGATCGATGATCACTGCATAATCTGTTGCAACGCCC
>DATAMD010000343.1:0-1746 GCA_036260755.1 Chitinophagaceae bacterium
AGGCATTGTACTTTAAACGTAGCAAGCTGGATGGCTGTGGGTTGAAAGTGTTTAATATCATCCTTCGTCATAAAAGATTCTAATTTGCTGGTAAACATATCATCATTCAGCTTTTCTAATTTGCCATGAAAATAAAGTACAATGCCTAAACCTAATATCAACCCAAGAGAACCAATAATACTCCATAAAATAATTGGCGCAGTGGGAGTGTTTCCAGATTGAGGATCGTAAGGCCAGTTATGCGTGTAGCTATAAGTTTCACCGGGGCGGTCAACCGCGCAAACCCATGCACCCCAAAAGAAAAATGCAGTGAGTGATTTTAGCTCGTTTGAATCTGTAATATATTTTGATGGGTGCATGCTTTCTGCAAAAGAAGCATCAGTAAATTTATTGGTATAATATTTCACTAACTCATTGGCTGCATACACTTGAGCATCGGATAATGCAACTGAATTTGTATTTGATTGATATACATTTTTCTTCAGTTCATCTTTAACTTGCTGGGCGATGCCTTGATTGATGAGACCAGCATTTGCATCATTGTTATTTTGTTTTATATAATAATCGTTCATGTATTGCGAGATATTATGCAGAGCTTCGGCAGTAAAATCAGGACCTCGGTAACCACCATCGCCAAACATGGTACCGTATTCCATCAAAGCATATTTCTGAAACACTGTCTGCCCCATCAATACATCCTGGTTAGTAAAAACTGCGGTTCTCTGTTTAGACACAAAAGAAGCAATAGGTGGAGCTTCTGTATATGTGTGCTTGCCTATTAAAAATACACCTGTTGCACTAACACAAAAAATAATCAGCAAGGGTAACCACCAATTTCTGGGGTTAAGGAGGTACTTGATAAAACTGTTATTTGCCATTTTATTTATTCTTTGCAACAAAAATAAATATTTAAAGATAGTTTTGTCTTTTATTTTTTACATTTGTTTATTGATTTGATTTTGGTATCCAAAATGAATTCTATGAAATTGCATATTACCAGATAAACAGTAGCTGCTACAGATAGCAGAAGAAGTACAGGTTGTATGCGAAAAGGTGTGCTATGTAGTTTAAAGAAGCAGAAAACGCAAAGAACTTATAGCAAAAAAACGAATAAGCAATTTAGGGGCGGAATATTATCTTTGAGATTATGTTTACAAAAACTACTGAATACGCATTAAGGGCTGTAATTTATATTGCCGGTAAAGGATCTGAAGAAAAAAAATTATCTATACAGGAAATCGCACATGCTATCAATGCGCCACAGCATTTCACGGCAAAAATTTTGCAGCAACTGTCTGCTGAAAATAAAGTGATAAGTTCTGTAAGAGGGCCGAACGGTGGCTTTTTTATGACAATGAAGACTAAAAAAAAGCCAATTATGGAAATTCTTAAACTTTTAGGCGAAGATGTTGTTTTGGATAAGTGTGTTTTAGGTTTAAATGAATGTTCGGGGAAAAGGCCATGCCCGTTGCATGTTCAATATATCCAGATCAGGCCACAATTGAGAGAGATGTTCAAATCAACCAAAATAATTGACTTAACCAATGATATTGAATTAGGCAAGGCATTTATACGTTCCGTTTCAAAAAAGAAATAATGGATTGATATCCAAATTTGGCAGAAAATTTTGTGTTAGATTATCCACAGGCTTTTATAATAAAGTGATGTACTTAAATATAATGAAGACTGCAATAGTTCTCTTATGGTTTTGTTGTGTGAACAGGTAAATAGAATGTCTTACATAAG
>DATAMD010000344.1:0-10525 GCA_036260755.1 Chitinophagaceae bacterium
AAATGTTGGCATCGATATTAATTATAACCAAATCATCATCACAACTGGCGGAAGCGAAGCAATATTATTTGGTTTAATGGCTTGCCTGGATGCAGGTGATGAAGTAATTATTCCCGAACCTTTTTATGCAAACTATAATGGTTTTGCAGTTGCTGCGGGAGTAAATGTTGTTCCCGTAACATCACCTATCGAAAATGGTTTTGCCTTACCGGCGATGGAAGAATTTGAAAAGAAAATTACTTCTAAAACAAAAGCAATTCTTATCTGCAACCCTAATAACCCAACCGGTTATTTATATACCGAAGCAGAAATGCTGGCATTGAAAGAAATTGTAATTAAACATAATCTGTATTTATTTTCGGATGAAGCTTACCGCGAATTCTGTTATGAAGGAAAACAAATTAGTGCCATGCATTTAACAGGCATTGATGAACATGTAGTTTTAATGGATACTATCAGCAAAAGATACAGCGCTTGTGGTGGAAGGATTGGTGCTTTGGTTACAAAAAATAAAAGCCTTTTGGATGCGGTGATGAAATTTGCCCAGGCAAGATTAAGTCCGCCTTCTTTTGCGCAGATTGCCGGAGAGGCGGGCATTGATCTCCCTGCTAATTATTTTGATATTACACGGGCAGAATATAAATCACGCAGAGATCTTATTGTAAAAAGATTGAATGCGATGGACGGCGTTTTTTGCCCTAATCCCGGCGGCGCTTTTTATGCCATGGCGAAATTACCCATTGATGATGCCGATATTTTTTGCCAATGGCTATTGGAAGACTTTAATTATAATAATGAAACGGTAATGCTTGCGCCGGCAACAGGTTTTTACGGAACTGCAGGATTGGGCAAACAAGAAGTAAGGCTTGCTTATGTTTTGAACAAAGACGATATTAATAATGCCATGGATTGTTTGGAAAAAGCCCTCAAAATTTATCCCCGAAGAAAATAATTTCAAAAAATTTTAAGTTAGAAAATCCCCTGAACATGGGGATTTTTTAATTTATAACCTAAAAAACGGAATAATTTCAAATAACTAAATAAAATATGTCATGGAATTTCAACAAAATCTTACAATATTTGCAAAATATCTATAAATACTAACGAATTAAATTTTATTAGATTATGTCAATGACACGCAGATTAGCCCTTATTCCTTTTATTCTTTTACTGGCCATTGTTGTTTTAAGTCTTTTTTTTCCAAGCTTACCTAAACCGGCAAAGCCCAACCCGGATTTAAACGGGGCGGACATAGCCTGGATGCTTTGTGCAACAGGTTTGGTATTAATTATGACGCCGGGATTAGCCTTTTTTTATGGTGGTATGGTTAGCAAAAAAAATGTATTGTCAACCATGCTGCAAAGTTTTATTTGTATGTCGGTAATCAGTATTTTGTGGGTTGTAGTCGGATTTAGTTTAGCATTTGGAAAATCTATTGGCGGAATTATTGGAGATCCATCAACATTTTTTATGATGAAAGGCGCTATAGAAGGTACTCCCATTGCATCTGCCGATGGCAGCATAAAATTAGCTGCTACCATTCCGGTTGTTTTGTTTGCATTTTATCAACTCAAATTTGCCATCATCACTCCGGCATTAATTACCGGTGCTTTTGCCGAGAGAGTAAAATTTACTTCTTATTTATTGTTTATCGTTTTATTCAGTCTGTTCATTTATGCTCCATTGGCACATGCCACTTGGCATCCCGATGGTATTTTATCAAAATTTGGCGTATTGGATTTTGCAGGTGGAACGGTAGTTCACATGAGTGCGGGATGGGCTGCATTGGCAAGTGCTATTTTCTTTAAAAGCAGAAATGAAACAAATCATAATCCTGCAAGAATTACTTATGTGCTTTTAGGCACGGGTTTATTATGGTTTGGCTGGTTAGGATTTAATGCAGGCTCTGCATTGGGTGCTAATACCTTAGCTGCAACTGCATTAGCCACCACAACTTCTGCATCTGCTGCTGCTGCTTTTGCATGGATTATTTTTGATGCCATTCGTGGAAAAAAACCAAGTGCAATGGGTACTTGCATTGGCGCTGTTGTTGGATTAGTTGCTATTACACCTGCCGCAGGTTTTATCAGTATTCCGCATGCATTAACCGTAGGAATTGTAAGTGCTATTGTAAGTAATTTAATGGTTGAATGGAGAACTAAAACTTCTTTGGATGATACATTGGATGTATTTCCCTGCCACGGTATTGGCGGTATTTCGGGAATGATTTTAACCGCCGTATTTGCGCATAAAAGTATTAACAGTGCAGTTGTAAACAATGGTTTAATCTTCGGAGAAACTAAATTATTCTTTACTCATGTTATTGCAGTAATTGCTGTATCAATCTTTGCTTTTGGCGGTTCATATATTTTATTGCAAATTACAAACTGGATTACGCCTTTGCGTGTGTCGGCCGAAGAAGAAAGAGATGGTTTGGACTGGAGCCAACACGGAGAAAAATTATAAAAAAAATACATTTCATAGCCTGATTGTTTCTTATTAATCATTGATGAGGATGTAACTGCAGTTACATTGAATTACTTTTGCCGGTAACAAAAAATATTATTAATTATTTACACATGTTAAAAGATTCTTTTTTCTGATGATAGTTTGAGAAAAGAACAAATTGGAATAAACTGTTTCTTACATTTGGTCATCATAAAACCTGATGGAAAATTTTTTGCTAAGGCTCCCCATATTCCTGATTTTAATTTTTTCTTCTTGTATTGTAACTGCACAAAGTTACCATGCAATGAACGGCTCGCCATTTGCGGGTGTTACATCGATGTACAATAATCCTGCATCCACCGTAAATTCGGTTTATAAATGGGATATTAATTTACTGGCAACGCAATTAACTTTCAGCAACAGTTTATTTATTGTAAATAAAACTTCGCTGATGAAATACGACAGTGCCGACGCACAGTTTACCAATGGCACAAGGCCGCGATACCTGCATACTAATTTTGATATTAATTTTTTTAATGTACGATTTAATATAGGAAAGGATAAAGCATTTGCATTTGCGCTGAGAGGCAGAACATATAACCATTTAAAAACTTATCCGTTTTATTATACCGATACCATCGGCACTTATCAAAGTTTTTTGAACACCAATAAATCGGTTGATTATTTACAGGGTTTTGTTACGCACAGCGGTTGGGTGGAAGCCGATTTTAATTATTCGCAGGTAATAAAACAAAACGAAACATCAAGATTAACCGGTGGCATTACGGTTGGATATATGCGAAGTATTTCGGGGGTAACTACCAATATTAACCGATTGAGTTATAGAGAACAAACCATCAACAATCGATTAGTTTATATTCCTACCGGCGGAAGTATTACGGCCGAGTATTCTAATAACTATGATTTATTAGACTCGTCTAAAAGCATTGCAAGCAATGTAAAAACATTTTTTAAAAATACCTTACACTCTTTTAATTTAAATATTGGTTTTGAATATTTATTCAAGAATCAGGATGATTACAATAAAACAAGTTTATCTCCTACAAACTACGATTGGAAAATTGCTGTAAGCATTATGGATATTGGCACCAACAAATTCAATCCTGTAAATGGTTCTTTTACGGCAAGGGTTCCTGTTTTAAATGCTAATGATACAAGAATAGCCAATCAAATCAACACTGCCACTTCTTTAAAGCGATTAAGAGATTCTTTGGCAAATACTTTTCAATACCTCGATTCATTGTCATCGCCGTTTACCATTGCCAACCCAACACGTTTGATAATTAATGTTGACAGAAATCTGGGTAACCATTTTTATATCAATGGCGAATTAAGCATAAATTTTTTTTCTACGCAGCCGCAACAAAAATTAAAGACCAGAGAAATTAATTTATTAACCATAACTCCAAGATGGGAAACAAATTTCTGGGGTGCTTATTTACCCGTTCAATACAATGCACAGGGACAATTATGGATTGGTGGTGCCGTAAAAATGGGCCCCCTCCTATTTGGTTTTCATAGTCTCGATGCGTACAAAGCTTTTAAAACACGAACCCAAAGTTTTAACGGCGGATTTTATTTGGTTTTAAATATCCATCCGTTTGGCGGCAAAATAAAAGAAGCCGAATGCCCATCGTTTTAAAATCGCTTTTATAAATTCCTCTTTTGTTTAGTTAAAAAAAATTTCAGAAGCACAGCTTCTTTAGAAGAGTTGTATATTCATGATACAATCTTTTTATTCATTCAAATACCAATACCATGTCTTCTAAAATATTAATTAATGCCGACGAATTTAAAGTGAAGCCTGATAAAAAAATTTCTTTAAAAAATTTTAAAACAAATATTAAAAACAAAACCTTCGATAAAAAAACAGGCGACGAAATTTTGCAAAAAGGGCTTGCAGAAATGAGTATCCTGCAGGATAAATTATATGCCGAAGGCAAACACAGCATTTTAATTGTTTTGCAGGCAATGGATGCGGCGGGCAAGGATGGAACCATAAAACATTTAATGACCGGCTTAAACCCAACAGGCGTAAAAGTGCATAGTTTTAAAACGCCTTCATCGGTTGAATTAACACACGATTATTTTTGGCGGCATTATGCTGCATTACCTGCAAGAGGCGAAATAGGCATCTTCAACCGATCGCATTACGAAAATGTTTTGATCACCAAAGTGCATCCCGAATTTGTTTTAAACGAAAAATTGCCGGGCATTAAAATCATAAAAGATATTGACAAGGATTTTTGGAAACAACGCTACAACCAAATAAAACATTTCGAAAAAAATATTGCCGGGAACGGAACACTTATTTTAAAATTCTTTTTGCATGTTTCGAAAGAAGAACAGAAAAAAAGATTTATTGAAAGAGTGGATGATCCTAAAAAAAATTGGAAATTTTCTGTTGCCGATATGAAAGAAAGAGTTTTCTGGAACGATTATCAGAAAGCATACGAAGATGCGCTAAGCCATACCAGCACCGACTTTGCGCCATGGTTTGTAATTCCGGCCGACGATAAATGGTACAGCCGTGTTATTATTTGTTCCATCATCGATCAGCAATTCGAAAAATTAAAACTCGCTTATCCAAAAGTTACTGCCGCAACAAAAGTTGCATTACAAAAAGCAAAAGCTGATTTGCTGAAAGAAAAATAATTTTTTTGTACTAAGCTCTTTAATAAAAATGATGCTGCGGTTGCGTCGCACACTTCAACAGAGGAAAGCTATGAGCTATGAGCTGCGAGCTGCGAGCAAAAAGCTCGCAGCTCGCTGCTCACGGCTTCAACTGTACAAGTGTGCGACGCAACCGCAGCCAAATTAATATTCTTTAGCCGGTGCAATAAAAATTTTATTGTGCAAAAATCCGGTTGGTTGTAACGCCATGGCAACCGTTGCATTGCCCCATTGTAATTGACATAGACATATAAAATGTATTTGACTTGCCCTGAACAGCGGGATACAACGCAGTAGTAAAATCTATACTTTGTGTTGTATGAAAATTACCGCTTCCATCGGCTGTTAAAGTATATTTTAAAGTTCCGGTTCCGTTAGGGCCTGTGAACAATTTTACAGTTGCGCCCGGAAATGTAACCGTTTTTGAAGTATCGTAAACAGTGCCCGCAACAGTAAAAACGCCTTCGCCGGGACCACCTGCGTAGTGACAGTTCATGCAATTTAGTCCCATATTATGACTTCGGCCGCTGGCTGAAGAACCGCCACCAGACTCGTTTTCAGAGGTTCCCGAAGTATTTGCCGAATCCGAACCCGGTTCGGCACCTTGTTTTGTACAGGATTGCAGTGAAATAATTACTAATGTAAAACCTGCAAGTAATGCGGTTAAGAATTTCATTTTCATGTTGCGCGTTTTTAGGGTTTTTTCGTTACACACATAAAAGCCAAAAGCTTGCCATTTATTTACAAAAAAGAAATTCAACCATTTTATTTTATCTCTTTAACATTAATTTTAAATTTTGTTGCATCAGGATTAATTAAAAAAAATATTGTTATTTAAAATAAAAAATCCCGCAGTTGCGGGATTTTTTATTAATCATCTATTTTACATTCTCCAACAATTTTGTGGAACGCGTCGTGAGCATCTGTGATCAGTTTTTTTAGTTCTGCATCGGGCTTATTTTCTTTAACTGCCTGTTGCAGCACCACACACTTTTTTACCAGTATCTCAAGATTCTCTTTGGTTTCTTTTGGTTTAAAGTTGGAAGGAATTTGAGATGCATGCCAAAGTTTAGCAGCTATGGCAAGGCTATCGGCTTTTGATTTTAGCGGATCAAATTTTCCTTCTTCGGCAGGATGGAAACTTTTACTTATCAATCCATAAAATTGTTTTTGCTCTTTCCATTCGGGAGCTTTTGTTTGTGCTTGCGATGCAATCATACAAACAATTGCTATCGCCATTGTTAAAAGATGCTTTTTCATATTTGGGTGTTTTATTTTTTCCACTCAACTGTTGCAAAACTCTTCGGTGCATTCTTCACAAATTCATTTTTGCATTCTTTCGAACAAAAGCCAATAGCTTTATCATTATAATGCAAAGTGTCTTCAATGCCTGCACCAACAGGCATTCCGCAGGTTGGATCTTTTGCATTCTCAACCATCAGCGCAGTATATTTTACCGAATCTGTTTTGGACGAAGACATGGTTGTGCTGTCTTTTTTATCGACGGTATTTTCTTTTTGAGTATTGTTGTTACAAGCAATAAAAAGTATCGATGTAAAAAATATAATTGTTGAAATTTTTATTGTTTTCATAATTTTTATTTAACAGTAAATTAATTATCAAAACTACAATGCAAAACTGATATGCAGCATACCTCTTACATTTAATTTAGTTTGCCCTGCTGCAAAATCCTGCGACATTGGTATCTGAATATTTGCACCGATGGTTATATCTTTTATTGTTACTTCAACACCTGTCAATGCACTTAGCACATGCCCGCCGGTTGCAAACGTTCCGGAATTTAATCCATCGCTTAGATAAATTTTTTGCCCGTTTAACTGATTGCTTTCGGTGTTCTCGAAACTCAATCCTGCATTGGGTATTATATTAACATTCCTGTTACTAATACGATAAGATGCAATGCTGTTAAACGATAATTTATTTCCGTATTTATAATTTTGAGAATTAGGCAACCCGATTTTATAATTAACAGAAGTATTAATTCCGAAGTTATTGAACTGAATTGTATGCCGGGCATTTAAAAAAAGATCAACACTTCCGGTACCTATTTGCGCATTAATATCGGCCAGAGTTGTTGTACTGTCGCTAACATTTACATTAAAAGAACCGGTAGGTAATTTTATACCTCCGCCGATCCAAACCTGCTGCGATGTTTTATTGGTTTGATTTTTTAAATAACGCGTATCAAACAATTTATAATTAGCTAAAACGGTTATATCGCCCATTCCGTTTTTTGATACATGCCCCATATCATCATCAAACTGAACATTATAATGATATGGCAGGAAAGCCAATACCTGAAAGCGTTTCCCGATATTAAAGCCACTCCAGATTTCGGTTGTGTTGTAAAAATTATGGCTGAATTGAGCCGGATTGTTTAAAAGACTTGTATGATATTCTGCATAGTTCCATCGCAATCCAATAAATGATTTTTTAAAATTGGGAAACAATCCCATATATAAATTCCCGCCGCCGCAACCGCAAATACTGCACGCATAACCACTTGTTACTGCTATTAACAAAATAGCAGCAATGAATAATTTTTTCATTGTAAAAATTAATTAAGTAAAAAATGATTTGATCTAAAAAAAGAGATGAAAAAAATCATGCACGTGGCGGCTGAAAGAAATCGAAAGCAATTTTTTTTGTGTTGGTATCATTAAATCTGGGGTAATTAATTGTAACTGAGATTTTGTTTTGCTGAATTGAAAAACTATTTTTTGAGAAGTATAAAACTTCGTTTTTATTTTCATTTCTGCGTTCGGGATTTTGCTTGTCTTTGTTTTCTTCCTGCTTTAATTTTTTCATCATCTGGCAACGGCCGTTACAATGCAACATAGGCCGGGCTTTGTTTTCGCAGTTTTTAGCGAATGCCGATGTGTTGGCATAATAATTAAAAACAACAATCGCCTTATTAAAGGTTTGCACTGCAAAAGCAGCGAAAAGAAATATAACGGCAAATTGTTTCAGCATAAAATCGGTGCAAAGTAAACGCTGCAGATCATAAAATCCAAATAGTTTATTGCAGATCAAAAATATTATTTCACCTGCAATAAAATATGATTACAATCACAAAAAATAATAATACAAATTATTTATTTACGAAATTCCGTTTAAAAATGTTTGCAGCAATTTTATACTGTTACTATTATTTGTGATTTGATCTTTAACGGCTTCTTCCAAATAATTTCTTGTTTCATCGCGTGCATCCGACATGTCGGAATATTTTTCTTCTTCAATATTTATATTCAACCTCAAATAATTCCCCGGGTTAAGCATTTCATTTCCTTCATAGTCGGTTGTTTGATTAACGCCTTTCATCATGATATCAGTTATTTGTTGTATCCATTGTAATTCGCCCCACTTTGTTGCTTCTGTTTCGGTAATGGTTCCGTTATAACTTCCTGTTCCTAACGACAAAACTCTTATATCATCAAACACAACATTCGAGCCATCTCTTTTTTTATAGTATCCTTTGTTACCATACTTACTTATTTCGGCAACAGCAGCCATTGTTGGATTATTTATATACACACCGCCATCAATACCTGTAAGTGTTTTGCCCTTATATAAAAATGAATATGCAGGCAAATAAGTTGGTGCCGCAGAAGTAGCACGGCAAACATCATAAATTTTTGCATTGGCTGTTTCATCGGTAAAAGCTTCGCTCGATTTAAAAAATACAGGGCGGTTACCATTCAAATCATAAGTAGAAATTAATATGGGTCGCAAAGCATTTTTTATTGTTTGATTGGTGATATATTCTTTCAAAACAGAATCGATACCCGAAGGATTAAATGCCGGCGAGTATAAATTAGTTATTTTATGAATAAATTTTCCAATGCCTGATTTAACAGGAAAAATAGTTTTGCCTTTTGTAATATAGATGTCGGCTATTTGCTGCAGATTATATTTTGCGCTGCTTGTGTTTTGTTCGTCACGCAAGGTCATACAGGATGCAATCAATCCGCCGGTAGATGTACCTGCAAGCATATCAAAACTTTCCTGAATTTTTTTACCTGTAAGTTCTTCTACTTTTTCTAAAATGCGGATGGGGATGATACCGCGAAGTCCGCCCCCATCAATTACTAAAATATTAAATGTAGGCATGTGTTATTTTTTTTGATTGATTATTTTCGTGTGCTGAATAAGTTTATATTTTATAAAAGGTTCCATCCGATTGCAGTGTTTACGGCAGTGCGCACTACTCCCAATGCCGCATTGATTGCGGCTTCTGCGGCCAATATTCCTAAGCCTGCTTCTGTTACAATTGCCATCTTTGCTGCCTGCTTTTGCATGTTAATTAATAATGTTGCTTTTTCGGGTGTAATAGTTCCTGCGATTTTCATCTTCTCAATATCAATCAGGTTTTGAGCAATACCGGTTAATGAAGAAGTTGCTACATCTTTAATTCCCGGCCAATTTGATCCTAAACTATCTTTAGCTGCGCCCACCATTTGATTTAAAAGAGTATTAATATCTAATGCCATGATATAAATTTTAATTATTATTTTTTTTATTTTGATTGTTTTACATTTTTCTCGCGCTTCAAACCATTCTGTAATTGAATAATTGCATTAAACTCTATATCAAAAGTTTTTTTTATTATTCTTAAAGAAGCTGTATCACTTTGCATAAGTCCCAGTTTATGAAAACTTTCCAGTGCTTTAAATGTAGAATCAAGTCCGTTGGCATGTACAACCACAAGTTTATATTTGGGCAAAGAATTGCAGCGAATTTTTAAACTTTCGATTTGCCCTTCTATATCTTCATAAGCAGGTTTAAATTTGCTATAATTAACTTCGGCCGGATCGTTTATATTGTTTTTTATTTTAACTAATAAGCTGGAAATACTTGTTTGAATTTTTTGAAATCCCTGATCAGTTACTTCATCGTATGCGCCAATCAATAACACAGTACAACCAAAAAGTAATAACAAGAAACTTAATCCAAGCAATTTGCTTATTGAACTTATTTTCATAGAATTTATTTTTTGCCTACTCTATTACCCGTTTTCGGCTTCCCGGGACTTATTGTTTTTCTAATAAGCTTATTTCAATTTCAAGAACAATGTTTTAAAGGTTTATCCTTTTACATTGGCCCTGCTGCTGATGCTGTTGTAAATACCAATAGCTCCAATGGCAACAGAAATTACTGCCGCGATATTGGTAAATGTTGAGCCGCAGGCAATACAAACTACAATAACACCACCCGGTGTAAACACGAGCATATAAGCTCCGATAATAACACACCATAAATAAGCAATCATTGAAAGTTTCATAGACGATATTTTTTTGCCTACTCTTTGATCCCGTTTTCGGCTTCCCGGTTTTTATTAATTATTTATTTTCTGTTGATTTTA
>DATAMD010000345.1:0-1896 GCA_036260755.1 Chitinophagaceae bacterium
ATCGTTTGACAAAGAATCAACCACAACAATTTCGTCGGCAATGCCCTGAACGCTTTTCAGGCACCGGTCGATATTTTTTTTCTTCATTAAAAGTTATGATTACAACAGAAAGCAGCATCATGTTTAAAATTAACGGTTCGAAGATAACAAAGCAAATCAATCTAATCATCATCAGCCTGCCCGATGATACAATACATTTGTTATTACTGTTTTTAAATTTACTTTTGAAGCATAAATCAATTTCATGCAAACTACGTTCTGTTTTGATTTTGGAAATTCGCGGTTAAAGCTTGCCATTTTTACGGAAAGGGAATTAAATGATGTGGTGGTGCTCGAAAGCGATCATCCATCGGCAATAGAAAAATTATTAGAAAAATACCGGCCGCAAAAATCAATTCTTTCATCAGTTATAAATCATGATGCTGCATTGGAAGAATTGTTGAGTACAAAAACAAAATTTCATAAGCTTAATTATACAAGTAAAATTCCTATTGCAACAACTGTTGGCAAACCCGAAACAATTGGCGCCGACCGGTTAGCGATTTGCAGTGCTGCTGTTGATTTGTTTCCGCAGCAACATTGTTTGGCAATTGGGTTGGGTACCTGCATCACTTATAATTATATAAATAAATTTCATGAATTTTTAGGCGGAAGTATTTCGCCGGGAATGAATATGCGTTTCCGTGCCATGCACGAGCAAACGGCCATGTTACCTATGATCGAGGCAGAGCACAGCTTTCCTCTGATCGGTTATGATACAAAAACAAACTTATTAAGCGGCGTGATTATAGGCATGGCAAAAGAAATTGATGGAATTATTGATGCATATAACGAAAAATACAGTCATTTAAAAGTGATGTTAACAGGCGGCGATATGGATTTTTTTACACCGCATATAAAAAACAAACTTACTGCCGATCCGTATTTATTATTCAAAGGTTTATTTGCTATCAGCGAGTTAAATAATGTTTGATTTTATTTTGATAGTTTAAGTTTGCAATTCAATTATCGCAATGACAATTTCATTTTTCGAAATAAAAAAAACAGCACTTGCATTTTTATTTTGCATGATGATTGTTTCGTGCGAAAACGATATTAAACAAGTGCAGGCCTTAGGCAAGAAAAAAGATGGTGTGGAGGAAGGAAAAAATATTGAGAGCTTATTAAGCACCGCCGGAAAATTAAAAGCCGTTTTAAAAGCACCCTTCATGCTGCGTTATTTATTTGATACGCCAAGAGTAGAATTTCCAAATACTTTGCATGTTGATTTTTACGACAGCCTTGCAAATGTAGAAAGCCAGTTATTTGCCAAACATGGCTGGTATAAAGAATATGAGCGCAAAGTTTTTTTAAACGACAGTGTTATTGTTTTCAACATAAAAAAAGATACGCTTTGGTGCAAAGAATTATGGTGGGACCAGAATGCAGAAACTTTTTATACCGATAAACCGGTAAAATTAAGTCAGCAGGATCCCAACCAACCCCGCCAAATCCTTTATGGGCAAGGGTTACGATCTGATCAGAATTTTAAAAATATCACCATTATTAAAACAGGGAAATTGTATAATGATGGCAAAGAAAATTTTATTAATGTACCCGACAGCAGTTATTAAAATAGCCGTTTAAAAAAAGGGATATTATTTATCACAAGCCTGAACGGCGTGATTGAGAATTATTTTTTTGGGTTCATACCAAATCGTTTCGAGATGAGGAATAATATTAGAAGAATGAATTTAAACTAAAAACAGTTAACACAAAATATATAACCATTAAACTTTGAATGATTAATTTTGTTATTCATTATTAATTCATCAAATAAAAAATATCATGGCATTTACATTACCCGATTTTGAAACACTGCAAAATAAAATGCCGGTATTAATTGATAAACTGATT
>DATAMD010000278.1:0-5065 GCA_036260755.1 Chitinophagaceae bacterium
CAGTCCATGTTATTGGGTTTGTAACGATCGCTGTAAATTTTTCTTCTTTTACAAACAGAGGTTTGTAGCCTTCTTTAAATGTGCGCCAACTGCAAATACATCCTGTTTGGTTTGGTGTTTCGCAGGCTTTAATGTTGGTTAACAAATCGGGCTGAACAAAAATGCCGACAATATATGCCGCAACTAATTTTTTTTGCAGCGGCTTTCCATCAAAAAATTCTTTCAATAATATTTTTGCGTGTGTTGTTCCCTGGCTGTGCGATGCAATAATAATGGGCCTTCCGTTATTATAATGTTGCAAATAATATTCAAAAGCAGATTTAATATCTCGGTATGCCAAATCAAAAGCTGCAATGGCATTTGTGGTATCTTCTTTTGTAACGGGGAAATATGCTTTTAAATTTGCCTGCCTGTACCGCGGCGCAAAAATTCTTCCTGCTTCATTAAAAACACTTGCCTGATATAGAATGCTGCTGTAATCTATTTTTGCATTGATCTCCGCATTATCAATCGGCGCATTCCATCCAAGCGGCATTTTCATGTTTGTATATGATGTTGGATAAATAAAAAAAATATCAACCAAAGAATCGCGATGATAATTTTCTAATATTGGTGCCGGAACACTATCGCTGGTATTATGTTTTAACGGATTGGCCGCCCAATAATCCAGGCTTGTATAATCGGGTTTTCCGTCATTGCTTCTAAAAGTATAATTACTTGCAAAGCGGTGATATTTACTGCTACAGCTTATTAAAAAAATCAATAAAAAAAATAGCGGTATTTTTTTCATCAAATAAAGTTGTTCTTTTTTTCTGATATTTAAAAACAGTTCACCGATTCTGTTGATTTTTTGCTGAAGTATTATTTAAGTAAAAAATTTTTCGCTTACTTTAATCATTCAAAAAACAAACCACCCTTGACACTTCTTCGTCATATCCCTTTTTTACGTACTGTATTTTTATATAGCATCACAGCGTTTGGCGGACCGCAGGGGCATTACGGAATGATGCTGAAAACCTTTGTTCAAAAAAGAAAAGACGTTGACGAACACGAGCTGCTTGATTTGGTTAGTTTCTGCAACATGTTGCCGGGCGCCTCTTCTACGCAAACAATTATGTTAATCGGTTATAAACGCGGAGGCATTCCGCTGGCAGTATTAACTTTATTAATTTGGATTACGCCTGCTTCCATCATAATGGGCAGCCTTTCTTTTTTGCTCGAATATCTCGATCACATCGGTTTATCGGTTGATGTTTTTAAATTCATTAAAGCAATGGCCATCGGGTTTATTGCTTTTTCGTCTTATAAATTATTTCGCGTTGCTATTCATAACACCATCACAAGGATCATTTTGATCGTTGCAGCTTTTGCAACATTTTTTGCATTTAAAACACCGTGGGTTTTTCCGGTTTTAATTGCGTTGGCTGGAGTGATTACCAATTTCAGCGACATAAGAATTCCGCAACATGGCGAAAAACCAAAGCAAATTAAATGGGGAAACATGTTAATTTTTATTGCTCTGTTTGCGGTTGCAGGTTATCTATCCGAAACAGCAACAAAAGAAAACTGGAAAAACAGAAAGGCTTTTAATTTGTTCGAGAATACTTATCGTTTCGGAAGCATTGTTTTTGGCGGCGGAGATGTTTTAATGCCCATGATGTACGAACAATATTTAACAAGGCCCGAAACAAAAAGAGTTCTGGAAAACAAACGCGATGTTTTGCGCATGAACAAAGACGATTTTTTAACAGGCTGGGGAATTGTTCGTGCTATACCCGGACCGGTTTTTTCAATCGGCGCATTTACCGGCGGAATGGTGATGCGGACCGAGAATAGTGCATCGTTGCAGTTGCTCGGTTGCTTTTTGGGTGCTATCGGAATTTTTTTACCGAGTGCCTTGCTGGTTTTATTCTTTTTTCCTGTTTGGAATAATTTAAAAAAGTACGCAGTTATTTTTCGTTCGCTCGAAGGCATCAACGCTGCGGTAGTAGGCATTATGGTTGGCGCAACTTTTTATTTAATGAAAGATATTGTTTTTGTTGAATTGTGGAACAGCAAAATATCCGGCGTATATGATGTTGCAGTAATAATTGCAACGTTTTTTGTTTTATCATTCACAAAAATTCCTGCGCCTTTTGTTGTTTTATTTTGCCTTTTATTGGGCTGGATTCTTTAGCTGTTTTTTGCTTCCAACTATTTTTTCTTTTGTATCTTTTGTCCCTAAAAAATTTTTATGAAAACACCGTTCTTCTTTTATCTCTTTTTATTTTGTTCGTTCGCATCATTTTCTCAAACAGAAAATCCCTTAATCCCAATTCCTTCTTCTGTAATAAAACAGCCGGGCTTTTTTTCATTACACAATAATTTGGTGATAAGTATTAATAGTGATGAAAAGAGTTCTGTTTTTGTTGCCGATCAATTATCAAAACAATTGGCAGCACCAACCGGTCTTAAAATCGCGGTTAATAAAAATACTGACGCTGCAAATATTCAATTGCGTCTTTTAAAAACAAAAGACAATGCGTTAGGCGATGAAGGATATAGACTTTCTGTTTCACAAAAAACGCTTATTATTTCTGCAAATAAAGCAGCCGGACTTTTTTACGGCACACAAACTTTATTACAATTATTACCAAAAGAAATTGAAAACATAACTGCAGTAAAAAATATTTCGTGGAAGGTTTCGTGTGTTGAAATAACCGACGTTCCGCGTTTTGCGTGGCGCGGATTAATGTTTGATGTTAGCCGTCACTTCTTTGGCAAAAAAGATGTGGAAGATTTTATTGATAACATGGTAAAGTATAAATTTAATTTATTGCACCTGCACTTAACCGATGATGAAGGTTGGAGAGTTGAAATTAAAAGTTTACCAAAACTTACTTCTGTTGGCGCATGGAATGTAAAAAGAGTTGGAACGTTTGGTGATTTTTCGGCACCCACACCGGATGAGCCAAAAGACTACGGTGGTTTTTTTACACAAGAAGATATTACAGAAATTGTTGGTTATGCAAAAGAACGGTTTGTAAATATTTTACCTGAAGTTGATATTCCCGGCCATAGCCTTGCTGCCATTGTTTCGTATCCCGAGCTTTCCTGCACACCGGGGGCCGAAAAATATCAGGTTCGTTCCGGCGAAAAAATTATGGATTGGCAACACGGACTTGTTGCTTTGGTTGATAATACAATCTGTCCGGCTAACGAAAAAGTTTATCCTTTTTTAGATAAAATATTTACTGAGTTGGCGCAATTATTTCCATTCGAATATATTCATATCGGTGGCGATGAATGTGCTAAAAATTTCTGGGAAAAAAGTGATGCTGTTAAACAGTTGATGCAAAAAGAAGGATTAAAAACAATGGAAGAAGTGCAAAGTTATTTTGAAAAACGTGTTGAAAAAATTGTTGAATCAAAAGGAAAAAAAATAATTGGTTGGGATGAAATTTTAGAAGGCGGATTGGCACCAAATGCTGCGGTGATGAGCTGGCGCGGAATGAAGGGCGGTATTGCTGCTGCAAAGATGGGGCATGATGTTGTGATGAGCCCCACAGATTTTGTTTATTTAGATTTAATGCAGGGCGATAGAATTATTGAACCTCCTGTTTATGGAACAATGCTTTTAAAAAAAGTATATTCTTTTGAACCCGTACCCGACAGCGTTGATGCAAAATTGATAAAAGGCGGGCAAGCAAATTTGTGGACCGAACAAATTTATAATACACGCCACCTGCAATATATGCTTTGGCCCAGAGCGCTTGCGGTTGCCGAGTGTTTGTGGTCGTTAAAACAAAATAAAAACTGGGATAGTTTTATTAAAAGAACTGAATCAACTTTTGAAAGAATGGATATTGAACATGTAAAATATGCAAGAGCAATGTTTGATCCGATGTTTGATGTGAAGCGTGATGCAAATGGTGAATTACAAATTATTCTTTCAACAGAAGTTGATGGATTGGATATTTATTACAGTTTTGATAATTCGAATCCCGATAACTTTTATCCAAAATATTCAACGCCGTTAAATGTTCCGAAAGATGCAGGCATGATAAAAGTTATTACTTATCGCAACGGAAAATCAGTTGGCAGGCAAATTGATATGCCGATTGCAACATTAAAATCGAGGTTGCCAAAAAAATAATTTTTCTTGTTGCACATTGAACAGAAAGTACAAGAGTGCGAAACTGTAGTTGAGTAACCTTTCAAAAGCTTAATACAAAAAATAAATTGTTCTATTTTTATAGAAACATTAGAAATATGCAAAAGAAAAATTTAGGATCGCAGGGATTAACTGCTTCGGCATTGGGATTGGGTTGCATGGGCATGAGCGAATTTTATGGTCACCGCAATGATCACGAAAGTATAAATGTATTGCATCACGCTATTCAGTTGGGCGTTACATTTTGGGACACGGCCGATATGTATGGCCCTTTTTTAAACGAAGAATTAGTGGGCAAAGCATTAAAAGGAAAAAGAGAAAAAATAACACTCGCAACAAAATTCGGCATTTTAAGAGATCCTGCAAATCCGCAGATGCGTGGCGTTAGCGGCAAACCAGCATACGTACAATCGGCCTGTGAAGCGAGTTTGAGGCGTTTGGATGTTGAAGTAATTGACCTGTATTATTTGCATCGCCAGGATCCTGCAACACCCATTGAAGAAACAGTTGATGCCATGAGTAAATTAATTGATCAGGGAAAAATAAAAGGCATTGGTTTAAGCGAAGTATCGGCAGCAACATTGCGGAAAGCACATGCGGTTCATCCCATCAGCGCATTGCAAACAGAATATTCGTTGTGGACAAGAGATCCTGAAGATGAAATTTTAGAAACATGCAAAGAATTAGGAATTGCATTTGTGGCATACAGTCCGCTGGGACGAGGTTTTTTAACCGGACAAATAAAAAAGTTTGAAGATTTTGAAGCCGATGACTGGCGCCGCTTTGCACCACGTTTTCAAGGCGAAAACTTTCAAAAAAATTTGGATCTTGTTTTAAAAATTGAAGAATTGGCAAAAAAGAAAAATTGTACCACATCGCAACTGGCATTGGCCTGGGTGATGGCGCAGGGCG
>DATAMD010000346.1:0-3145 GCA_036260755.1 Chitinophagaceae bacterium
CTGAAATTAATAGTGTTTTTAATGATGAATTTTTCGTCGATCTCATCCAGCACATGTTTTTTGCGCTCGTTTCTTCTGTTTTCTGCAAACATCGGATAGATACAAACTGTTCCATCCTCGTGAAAAGAAATCCAGTTATTGGGAAAAATAGAATCGGGCGTATGGGGCTCTTCAGTATCTTCAACTACAGTAACATCAACACCGTTTTTTGTTAATACATCAACAAGCGAATCAAATTCTTTTGAAGCATTTTCCGAAACATTTTCATCGTCAGAAGCAATTTGAAAACTATTATTCACCGCAGTTTGAGCGTTATACCCAAAACTTACCGGGCGAATCATCAAAAGGTGATTAGTGTTCTGCATAACAGTTGTTTTAGTTTTATTGTAACGGCTCACGCAGAATCGGCATACTCATACAATGAAATCCTCCTCTTGCTCTCGACAATTCTGCTGAGGGCATTAAAATTACAGTATCTTTTATTTCTTCGGGCAAAATAATTCCTTCCTCAAATTGTTCAATCAGGTCTTTGCCGTTCACAATGCTGAAACCCGCATTCTTAAAGGCTTCTGTGGTTTTATTATTTCTGTCGTAGCCCATAACAACGCCTTCTTTCAATGCTAATAAATTACACGAATCGGTCCATTGCTCTCTTGCATTGTAGGGAAATTCGTTGTTGCCCGAGAAAATAATTTTTACTTCTTCGTTGCAATGCAAATCATTTTTGCTGATATCGCAAAGCAGATCCTCCAAACTTTCAAAACTAACAGGTGAATCGGGATTATTTTTATTGAATTGAATGATCTTTATTTTTTCTTCCTTCTTAATTTCCAATGCACGTTCTACTGCATCCACATCTTCGTTCATTGTGGCTTTGCGTGAAAAATTTCCCAACATCACCCACATGTTTTTTTTGATTTGTGTAAACACCGTATCAATGTGCATGTAATCTCTTTTTTTCGGGATTTTAATGATGGTTACTTTATCCATGATGTTTTTTTCGAACATCGTACCCGTAATTTTTGCTGCAGCTTCTGCTGAAGTTCTTTCGCTTATTCCAACCAATAAATGATTATCGCTCACTACCATTATATCGCCGCCTTCGAGCGTAATTTTTTTATCATCATCTTCTTTGGGCAATAAAAAATTAAAATGCGAATCGGATAATTCAATAATATTTTCTTTGTACAAACTGAAAAAAGGATGATTGAAGAAAATATATTTTGCCAGCAAAGCTTCACGTGTTCTGGCTTTCTTGGCAGGCTTATTCAATAAAACATAATCCTTGATGATGATGCCGATATCTCTGGTAAAAATAAAATTTGGTATCGGCGCAAACAATAAATCCTTCTCCCTATTCGATCCAGAAATAAAAGTCTTTGCCAGCTCGACCGGATTATACGAAAGCAATTCTTTTTGTGTAACATAAGTGCATCCTTCGATGGCGCAAACAGAAGCCACTAATTTTGATTTTATATTTTCTTCAACTAAAATATCCGATAATAAGCATTGCAGTTCTATTACTTTATCCGACCGAAAAAAATCAGTATGTTCCGGTTTATAAAAATTTCTTTTTGCTTCAGGCGCATCTATGTTTTTTAATCTGCCTTTTATCTTTTCAGGATCTAAAAAGTATAATAAAATTTTAGTGTAATAATCGTATTCATCTTTTCTGATGGTTTCAAGATGCACAATATCTTCAAACAACCAATCCTGCGCTTTTGACGGCACAACTTTGCCCAAACCACTGTCGGGACTATGCACTAATAAACGTTTTAATGTGCCTATTTCCGAATTAACAAACAGGCTGTGTTGTATATTATTCATACAAAAAATTAGAGGTTAAAAAATAAACAGTAAGCAAGAAAATAAAATAAACTCAATAATCGGGCATTGAATTCAATCCGCGATACATCCACGAAAAATGCGACGGCGATGATGTAATAAAATTTACTGTTTTCATAAATGAGTTTGCAAGTTAATATTTTCCCTTCGATGAATAAAATTTGCCTGTTGAAAGTAACAGTAAAAATATTTTTTATGATACCGGCGTTCGGTACGGGTGGCATCACCTGTTGCGTCGCACACTTCAACGTTCTGTTTTCAGGCCGGCAGTAAAACTTAATAATAGAAAATACTTACTTTACATTTGAAGTGTAATTTTTAGAAATGAAATCCATCATCATCAATATAAAACAACTGGTAAATGCTCGCGAAGAAAATAAAGTTTTGCGCGGCAAAGAATTGGCCGAATTACCCGTTTTAGAGAATGCGTATTTAATTATTGATGACGGATTAATAAGCGAATATGGCTTGATGAAAGATTTACCTTCATCAATTATTTCTTCAGCAAATATCATCGATGCAACCCATCAGTTTATTTTACCTGCATGGTGCGATAGCCATACCCACCTTGTATTTGCGGCCAGCCGGGAAAACGAATTTGTTGATAAAATAAAAGGATTAAGTTATCATGAAATTGCGGCAAAAGGCGGCGGCATTTTAAATTCGGTAAAAGTTTTACAACAAACATCCGAAGAACATTTGTTTAATTCGGCATTGAAAAGATTAAACGAATTAATTCAATTAGGAACCGGTGCCATTGAAATTAAAAGCGGTTATGGTTTAACGGTTGATGCCGAATTAAAAATGTTGCGTGTAATCAATCAACTCAAAAAAAAATCACCCATTCCAATTCGTTCTACATTTCTCGGTGCACATAGTTTTCCTGCAGAATTTGTAAACAATCATCAGGGTTATATCGATTTAATCATCAACGAAATGTTGCCTGCAATTGCCAAAGAAAAATTAGCCGATTATATTGATGTGTTTTGTGAAGAAGGATTTTTTAATGCCGTTGAAACAGAAATAATTTGCAAAGCAGGAATGCATTTTGGTTTGCAACCAAAAATCCACGCCAATCAATTTACAGGTGGCTGCATAACTGTTGGTGTTAAATTAAATGCGATAAGTGTAGATCATTTAGAAACTGTTGATGATGATGAAATAAAATTATTAGCATCATCAAATACCATCGGTACATTGTTACCAACTGCTGCATATTTTTTACGAATGCCTTTTCAGCCCGCAAGAAAATTAATTGATGCCGGTTGTGCCATTGCACTGGCATCCGATTTTAATCCGG
>DATAMD010000347.1:0-1744 GCA_036260755.1 Chitinophagaceae bacterium
GGCTGGGGCAATGGCTTAAACCATATCAGCATGAGTAATCAGGGAATAGGACTGAGAACATACACAGATATCAAACTGAAAGGAAGTATCTGGATAACGGGAGGCTACGAACAAAACTGGTTACCGCAATTAGCAACAGCATTGGATTCGGTAAATGTGCATCTGTCGGGTTGGGGGAAAGGCTGGCAGGCAAGTGGTTTACTTGGTATTACAAAGAAATATAAGATTGGAAAGAAGACAAGCAATATGCAATTGCTCTGGGACTTTCTAAGTTACCGGCAAATACCGGCTACACCTGCATTAAAATTCAGGGTAGGATATCAATTTTAATTTAAAAAGAAAAAATAAGCAAATGAAAAAACTGATTTTATTTTTTTGTTTAATGGTAATGATGAAAAGCACAATGGCTCAGAAAGAGTTTTATTCCATTAAAATAGATTCCATCGGTGAGAAGAAAAAGATCGACTTCTCATCATTTAAAAACAAGAATATACTTTTTATTATTTGTGCCAGTAAGGATAGTTGTTTTTGGCAGATGGGAGAGGCAATACAATTAAAAAAGCTTTATAATGATAAGCTTGAAATTGTGATTATTCCTTCTAATGATTACAGTACAGAACCTAATGATGATGACAGTTTTTTTGAAGTTTATAATAAACCGGAATATTCATCCCTGATCATTACTGCAAAGATCGACAGCAAAAAGAATAAGGAAAACTCTTTTATTGATTGGATTGGTGATAATAGTCGAAACGGGAGTATAAGTATGCATTTTGATAAAGCATTTCAGAAAATTTTAGTTAATAAAAACGGAGAGGTTACAGGAGTCTTTAATAAAGAAATAGCTCCTTTAAACAATGTCATTATCCGCAGTATTGACGGGAATAAGCATTAATTTTTATTTAATTATTGATTTTAATATGAACCAGAAAAAAATTATAGAATTGCTTTTATTATTCATTATAATAATTGAACAATCAATAGGGCAATCGTCACCGACAGATTATAGTTATGCTAATGATAAACTTAATTTTAAGGCATCAAGAGTGATACCCCCTTCTCCTGATGCTGCTGCATTGGGGCAATACGGCAATGTGCAGGTTAGCTTGTTTACGGGAACCCCTAAAATTGGCGTACCGCTATATGAAATCGGAGGTAAAAATGTTAACCTCTCAATCGATATGAGTTATAATGCTTCCGGGTTTAAGCCGCAGGATATTGCATCCTGGGTGGGACTGGGATGGACCTTGAATGCAGGCGGTGTTATTACCAGATCGGTAATGGGCAATCCCGATATCTACAACAATTATTTTTATGCAAATAATGCTTATGCCAGCACCGGCAGGCTCACCAATTTGTATAGTACTTACAATTATATCGACAGTATTCAAAAAGGATATAACGAAACGCAGCCCGATGTTTATTATTTCAACTTTGGCAGTTACTCAGGCAAATTTTTTATTACACCCGATCTTAAAATCATCACAAAAGAAAAAAACAATTTGAGTATTTCTGCTCAGGGGATAAACTATATAGATGCAAGCAGCAGCAGCTTTAGCATTGTGGATGAAAAGGGAAATACTTATTTATTTGCAGCCGTGGAAATGTCTTTGATGCAGATAGATGATGGCTTGGCTTCTACTCAAACAGCTGTACATTCTTATGGCTATCCCTCCAGTTGGTATTTAAGCAGTATTACCTCTGCTGATGGCAATGAACGTATGGTTTTTAATTATACAAGTGT
>DATAMD010000352.1:0-6762 GCA_036260755.1 Chitinophagaceae bacterium
GTGAAAGTTTTCGACAGAAGCGGCCATCTTATTTTCAGTTCAATAAATTACAGCAAACCATGGGATGGTACATTTAATGGAAAGCCTTTGCCCATCGGCACTTATTATTATTTAATCAATCCAAAAAATGGCCGTGCCATCATCAGTGGTTCGGTAACTATTTTAAAATAATGTAGCCGGCAGTTGTATTTCATGGCATCGCCGGTTGCGTCGCACTCTTCAACGTTCGGTACATTATTCATCAATCACAACAAAAAATTTACCTACGGTTTTCCGCATCTTACCGCTCATTTTATTTTAATAACCTAATTGCCCTTGCATAAATTATTTTGGTAAAATAGTTTTACATCATAAAATAAAAAACATGGAAAATAATAATCACAGAGAAAACGGAAGGATCATCGGCGGTTTAATATTAGTGGGCATTGGCGGTGCTTTATTATTACGTAATCTCGATTTTCCGATTCCGCATTGGCTGTTTACCTGGCCAATGATATTAATTTTAATTGGTGTTTATTCCGGCTTCAAACATAATTTTCAAAATACATCATGGATTATTTTAATGGCTGTTGGCGGTTTCTTTTTATTCGATAGATATATTTTCGATATTAGGTTAGAACCTTACTTCTGGCCTGTATTCATCATGTTTATCGGCGTGTTGTTTATCATTAGGCCGAGAAGCAGATGGAAAGATAGTGCCAATAATTTTCGCAACGACTGGAAAGAAAAATGCAATAGCGATTCTGCAAACTACAGCTCGCAAAACTATTTCACAGATAACGGCGATTATTTTAAAATAAATTCTGTTTTCAGCGGTGTAAAAAGAACGGTGCTGTCTAAAAATTTTCAGGGGGGTTCAATGTCGTGTGTGTTTGGCGGTGCCGAGATTGATTTATCGCAGGCCGATATTAATGGTAAAGTAATACTTAAAATTGAAGCGGTGTTTGGCGGCGCCAAAATAATTGTTCCTGCAAATTGGGTGATTCAAAACGAGATCGACGGCGTTTTTCACGGTGTGGAAGATAAACGGAATTACAGCACATCAACAATGAATGCCGATAAAATACTTGTGCTGAAAGGATCTGCAGTGTTTGGCGGTGTTGAGATAAGAAGTTATTAAACCTTATTTTTTATAACCAAAATAACTACTCTATGAACTGGTATCTTGCAAAAATTGTTTATCAAATCATTTGCGATAAAGGTTTGCATACACCTCAGTTTGATGAACAATTAAGATTAATTTACGCCGAAGATAATTTGCATGCTTTTTATAAAGCAAGATTATTGGGCGAACATGAGGAAGACAGTTTTTTAAATAAATTAAACAAACCAATTTGCTGGAAATTTATTGATGTTTCGGAAATTCATAAATTGGATAATTTAGTGGATGGCGCCGAAATGTATTC
This sequence comes from Chitinophagaceae bacterium, assembly GCA_036260755.1. Lineage (GTDB taxonomy): Bacteria > Bacteroidota > Bacteroidia > Chitinophagales > Chitinophagaceae > CAIQDX01. Next base: position 1,407 of record DATAMD010000352.1, read on the forward strand.
GAAAATAAATGAAGAAACCAATCCCGAAATTTTTATTCGCAATACACGTTTAAAGGCAACACAATTATTAGAAGATTATACTTTGCAATTCATAAAATTAAACTAATCAATTGCCCGCTTCAAAAAAAAATAATGCCAGATATATCCCGATTTTTATTGGATGGAGTTTGCTCTGGATATTTATTCAGTGGAATGTTTTATTAAAGTTTGGCTTAACAGAAACCGAGGCAATTGTTGATAGTTACCTCAGTAATATTTTATTGGGCGCTTCCTGTTTTTTGGTGTTCAATAACATGAAATATTATTTGCCGAAACAAGAAAAATATTGGTTCATTGTTGCAATAAGTTTTGTACTAAGTTGTTGCTGGCTGCTGGTTGTACGCCTAACACTCTGGGCTATTTTTAAAAATGACGAACATTATATTTCTACCCTGCATCAATCATCAACCATACGTTTTGGTTTTGCGTTTTTGATGATCGGTTGCATGTCTACAATAAGTTTGTTATGGCATACACAAAAAGACATTCAAAAAAATGATGAACAACAAAAAGAAATTCAGCAGTTGGCAAAAGATGCCGAATTGTTTAAACTGCGACAGCAATTGCAGCCACATTTTTTATTCAACAGCTTAAATTCAATCAGCGCATTAACTGCAACGCAGCCCGAGAAAGCAAGGCACATGATTCAACAGTTATCAGATTTTTTGCGCGGCACTTTAAAAAAAGACGATCAGCATAAAAACAGTTTGGAAGAAGAATTACAATATCTCGAATTGTATTTAGATATAGAGAAAGTAAGATTTGGTCATCGCCTGCAAACTGTGATTGATGTTGAAGAAAATATTCAACAACTGCAATTGCCATCATTGATATTGCAGCCTGTTGTGGAGAACGCCATTAAATTTGGATTGTACGATACGATTGGTGAAGTTGTTATTTCTATCACGGCAAAAAAAATAAATGATGAATTGCAGGTAACCGTTCAGAATCCGTTCGATGCCGAAACCGCACAACCCTTGCAGGGAACGGGTTTTGGACTGGCATCGATTAAACGAAGATTGTTTTTATTGTTTGCAAGACCTGATCTGTTGCAAACAAAAACAGAAAACAATTATTTTATTACAACAATTATTATTCCGCAAACAATATGAAATGTATAATTATTGATGATGAGCCTTTGGCAAGAATGATGGTGAAAGAATATTTGCAATCGTATCCCGATATTGAATTGATGCAGGAATGTAATGATGGGTTTGAAGGTGTGAAGGCCATTCAGCAATATCAGCCCGATTTGATTTTTTTGGATATTCAGATGCCGAAAATAAATGGTTTTGAAATGCTGGAGTTGATTGATAATCCGCCGCAAATAATCTTTACCACTGCATTTGAAGAGTACGCCATCAAAGCGTTTGAAACACATGCAGTAGACTATTTATTGAAACCTTTTTCGAAAGAACGTTTTGATAAAGCCATTCAAAAAACATTGCAGCAAAAAGATAAGCTGGCAACAAATACCAATGAATTAATCGAAACGGCATCGCAATCAGCAGTTCAATCAAACCGTGTTGTGGTAAAGGATGGCGGCAAAATAAAAATAATTCCTGTTGCACAAATTCAGTATGTTGAAGCGGCCGATGATTATGTAAAAATTTATACTGCCGATGGTGTTTTTTTGAAAAAGAAAACCATGCAATTTTTTGAAGACAGTTTGCAGCAGCAACAATTTATTCGTGTGCATCGGTCGTATATCATCAATGCGCAACTTATTACCCGCATCGATCCGCACGAAAAAGAAAGCCATCTTGTTTTGTTAAGTACCGGAACAAAATTACCGGTAAGTAAAACAGGTTATGCAAAGTTGAAAGAGGTGCTGGGAATATAATTTTACCACAAAGAACAAGCTGTTGAAGTGTGCGACGCAACAGGTGTTGCCATGAAATACAAAAGCTTGCTACAAAAAATTAATACTCCATATTTTTAAGTTTCGGCGCTTTAAACCATGTGGCAATAACTACTAATAAAGTCATGCTGCCACCAAACACAACCGAAGGAATTACGCCCATTAATTTTGCTGCAACACCGCTTTCGAATTGACCGAGTTCGTTGCTCGAATTAATGAACATGCTGTTTACACTCATCACACGGCCACGCATATTATTTGGTGTATTTAATTGCAGGATGGTACCGCGAATAACAACACTTATTCCATCGAGAATGCCGCTGATTAATAATGCAGCAAAAGAAATCCAGAACGATTTTGAAATAGCAAATGTGATGATGCAAATACCAAAACCCGCTACTGCAAACATTAATTTTCGCCCTTGTTTTTTATGCAGCGGAAAGAATGTTAGTGTTGCGATGATAATGATAGAACCTATATCGGCTGCGGCATTCAGCCAGCCAAAACCTTCGGCACCAACTTTTAAAATATCTTTTGCATACACCGGAATCATGGCAACAGCGCCGCCAAATAATACGGCAAACAAATCGAGTAACAGTGCGCCTAAAACTTCTTTGGCATTCAATACAAAACGCAAACCTTCTTTTACGCTTTCCCATGTTTTCTTTTCGCCGGGTTCGTTTAATGCAGGCTTTGGTTTTATTTGAAACATAAAAAATAATCCGACTAACACTAAAAGATTAATTACTAATAATGTATTGTGAATGCCAAGTGCAGCAATTAATGCGCCGCCAACAGCGTGGCCTGTAACTGAGGCGGAGAGCCACGATCCCTGGCTCCAGGTGGTTGCATTTTGCAAAACATTTCGGGGAACAATTAATGCGATGATGGAGTGCATTGTTGGACCTGTAAATGCACGAAACACACCTGTAAAAAAAATAATTACATAAATAAATATGGCGATATATTGATTGGCAAGTTGTGAGGAAACTGTTTTTGATGAAAGAAAAAATAATAATCCGGCACAAATTAAATAAGCGCCTGCGCCAATTAATAACACTTTTCTTTTTTCGCTGATGTCGATGATATGCCCTGCATACAATGCCAGCGAAACAGCCGGAATAACTTCGGATAAACCAATAATACCAATGGCAAAAGGTGCATTGGTTAATTCGTATATCCACCAGCCAACCAATGTACCCATCATGCGCAAACCCATGATGAAAAAGAATCTTCCAAGTATAAGATTTCTGTATTCACCAATTCTAACTGCTGCAAATGGGTCATGGCGTTGTTGCTGGTCTGTCATTCTTTAATTTTATTATCAGGGCAAAGTAAAATAATGCTGGCCCTGCTCGTAATCTTTTTCCAATGCATCCAATACAACCTGCAAATGTTTTTCATTACCCAAAAAATCGGCATTGCTTGCATCAATAAAAATAGTTTTGATATTGTGTTGCTTGATATAACTGGTATAAGTTTCCTGAATGTTAAACAAATATTCGTCCTTAATGTTTTGCTCGTACGACCTGTTTCTTTTTTTAATATTATTTTGCAATTTAGCAACAGGAGCATGCAAATAAATTAAAACATCAGGAAACAACAATTGTTGGTTCATGATGTCGAATAATTTTTGGTATAACCTGAATTCTTCTTCGGGCAAATTAACTTTCGCAAACAATAAACATTTGGTGAATAGATAATCCGAAACGGTTACATTTTGAAACATATCTTTCGTTTGCAGCATTTCTTTCAGTTGCTTGTAACGTTCGGCCATAAAAAACAATTCTAATGGAAACGCGTACTGTTGCGGGTTTTCGTAAAATTTAGAAAGAAAAGGATTATCGGCAAACTCTTCCAAAATCAATCTGCCATTCAGTTGTTTCGACAACAAATGCGTAAGTGTAGTTTTACCTGCACCAATATTTCCTTCAACTGTTATAAAACGATGTTTCATTGATGCGCTAAATTAACTGCCATCAGCTTGCAGATGCAGAAATTTTTTGCACAACTAATTCATCTTTACAATCGGCCAGCAGTTGATGAATGAATTTTTTTTCAACAGGATATTGTAATTCAGGTGCAACTTCATTCAGAGGAACCAATGCAAATTTTCTTTGCGGCAATGCAGGATGCGGAACAGAAAGCAATTCGGTTTCAATAATTAAATCGTCAATCAATAAAATATCCAGATCAATAATCCGCGGGCCAAATTTTATGATTCGTTTTCTTCCCATCGATTCTTCGATCGATAATAATTTCTGCATTAATATTTCTGGCTCAAGTGTTGTTGTTAACATTAAAACCTGATTTAAGAAATCGGGTTGTTCTGTTAATCCCCACGCCGCTGTTTGATAAATGGAAGATTCATTAATAATTGCCCCGCAATTTTTTTTTATTAATTCTTTTGCAGTTGCAAGGTTTGCAAAGCGGTTACCAATATTTCCGCCGATTAAAATATATGCCGTGTACGTTTTCATAAATTAACCTGCAATATAAACCGAAGCAATTTTGTTGTTGTATTTTTTTGTGAACGGGCTAAAACGCTTGTGGCGGCTGCGGTTGCGTCGCACACTTGTACGTTCTTAACTTTGTGGTTCTTTTTTTAAAAGCGAAATATTATTTAAATAGCCTGTTATCGAAATTAAAAGTGCTTACTTTTTTTATCTTTATTTTTTTCGAAAAATCTTTTGCCAACGGATTTAAAACAACATTTAATTCCTGTTCAATAACCGATGAAGGTACTTTTAAAGCCAACCGGTTTTTATCCGATAAAAATTCGTTACCCATAAACTGGCAATAGCTTTCATCCTGTTGCCAATAAGGTTTTAATTTTTTAAAATCAATCATTACATCAACTGCACTGCCAATTTCAATTTCCATTAATTGATTGGTTTTAATTTCTTCGTATGTTCTTTTATGAATAAATAATTCTACCAAAGCCAGTGAAATGGTAAAACTGCAATACACAGCCGGAAAGCCCTGCGAATTCCATCTTCCGCCAAAGAGCCTGGCTCCTTCGCCCGATAAATCATTTGTAAATTGAACAGGCGCAAACCTGTAAACTGTAATCATGTATAAACGTTGTGTAAAATTCTTCCGATTTGATTGTAGGTATCCTGAATACCCTGATACGAATACAAACTTTCGAAATTTAAAACGCGGTTAAAAACAACTTTATCTTTTTTTAACCAGGCATATAAAGCCGATGCGTTATTAAAGGTTTCGAGGCCAAGGTTGATAAGTTGCTCTATTTGTAAAATTCTATCGATATAAATGCCTTCAAAAGAAGAATTATCTTTTGAATAGCGTTGTAATGTTCGCTCGGAGAGATGCAGGATATTGGCCCATTCTTTTTGTGTAAATGGAACTTTATCGGCAATTTTGATAAATTTTTTGAATGAAAAATCTGTAACCATCGGTATTATTTTTACCGATGGCGCATATAATGCAGCC
>DATAMD010000357.1:0-45623 GCA_036260755.1 Chitinophagaceae bacterium
GATCAGCAGCAGGAACCCAAAACATTAAAGAACATTAAAGTATTTCCTGCAACAGCAACTTTTAAAGAAGTAGATAAGGCGATGGATGGTTTTAAAGTTGCTTTAGGTGTTCATTGCGATTATTGCCATGCACATTCAAAAGAAAATCCGAGAAAGATGGATATGCCAAGTGATGAAAATCACAAAAAAGATATTGCCCGTGATATGATGCGAATGACTGAAGAAATGAATAAAAAATTTATCAGCCAGATACCGCATGACGATACCGCAAAAGTGCAAATGATAACTTGTAATACTTGCCATCGCGGCGCACCAAAACCCTTTGGCCAACCGCCGGTATATCCAAAATGGCCGGGAAACCCGCCACCGCCTCCTCCACATGAAAAATAATTAATTAGATCAAATTTTTTTTTTGAGGTTGAATAATTTAGTTTGCATTTGCTTGTAACCGGCATTTGAAAACTTTTATTCAACCTTTTTTATATGGCCATAGACAGAATATTGTTTTAAACTGCTGTTTCGCAAACGTTTAATATACTGATTAAAGGCTGTAAAAAAATTTAAAACTAATCATCATTGAGCGCTTGCAAAAAAACGATATACTTGAATTTATTTTTTATCGGCAGAATTAATGTGTTCGAAATACACATTAATTCTGTATTTTAGCATTCTTAAAAATTTGTCAATTGGCTAACGATAAACTTGCTGCTAAAGATTTGCAGAATAAACCCCTGTCTGCACGTCAGCCTTCAAAGAAAAAAACAGGCATTTCTGTAAAAGAAATAAAAATAAATGCAAGTTCTGATGATCAGTCAAAAGCGAATAATAATAAATTAAATACGAATAACGTGGCCCTTAAAATTACATTTCAGCTCAAGTACAGAACGCAATATGGTCAGAATTTATACATTACCGGTAATCATCCGTTATTGGGAAATGGAGATACAAATAAAGCCTTGCCGCTACGATATTTGAATGAAGAATTATGGAGCATATCGATTGAAATTGATAAAACAGTTAATTACGCCATCAACTACAATTATATTTTGCAAAATGCCGATGGTACTTTCAGTTACGATTGGGGCAGCGATAAAACATTTAATCCTTCAACAACCTGTGCCGATGAAATATTAATGCTCGATTCATGGAATTATGCAGGTTACTACGAAAATGCTTTTTATTCTGAAGCTTTTAAGAATGTTTTACTCAAGTCCGGTTACACAAAAGCAAAAATTGCCGAACCCGAAACGTTCACTCATATTTTTAAAATAAAAGCACCGTTACTTACCAAAGGGCAAACTGTTTTTATTTCGGGAAATGCAAATGCCTTGAACGATTGGAATAAAGAAAAAATTATTTTGATGAGCCGCGCTGAAGGCGATGATTTTTATGAAGTGAAATTAAACCTCGGCAACGAAATGTTTCCCATTGCTTACAAATACGGCGTGTACGATATTCAAAAGAAAAAAATTGTTCGTTACGAAGATGGAAATAACAGATTGCTGTATAATTTTCTTACCGGAAATAAAATAACTGTGTTGAACGATGGCTTTGCCTTTTTGCCAAATAACACATGGAAAGGCACCGGCGTTGCTATTCCTGTTTTTAGTTTACGCTCTGAAAAAAGTTTTGGCGTTGGCGAATTTTCGGATCTGAAATTATTGGTTGATTGGGCAAAACAAACCGGATTAAAATTAATTCAGATATTGCCCATCAACGATACTACGGCTACCCATACATGGCAAGACTCTTATCCGTATGCCGCCATATCTGCATTTGCATTGCATCCTATTTATCTCGATCTGAGCAAAATGGTGAGTGATGAAAATAAAATTTTATTAGAAGATTTGGAAGATGACAGAATAAGATTAAATATTCTGGATGCTATCGATTACGAAACGGTATTAAATACCAAAATAAAATTCATCAAACAAATTTATCCTTCACAAAAAGATAAAACTTTTGCTTCATCATCGTATAAAAAATATTTCGAAACAAATAAACATTGGTTAATACCTTATGCAGTTTTTTGTTATTTGAGAGATCAAAACGGCACATCCGATTTTAATCAATGGAAAGCTTACAAAAATTATAAGGCCGAAGATATTGCCGAACTGACTTCCGAAAAATCTGAAGTGTACAACGATATAGCCATTAACTATTTTATGCAATATCATCTGCATTTGCAATTAAAAGAAGCAAACGAATATGCACATCAAAACGGTATTGTTTTAAAAGGCGATATTGCCATTGGTATTTATCGTTACGGCGCCGATGCATGGCAACAAACAGATTTGTTTAACATGAACGTGCAGGCCGGTGCGCCGCCTGATGATTTTGCCGTGAAAGGCCAGAACTGGGGCTTTCCCACATACAACTGGCATCGCATGCGTGAAGATGGTTTTGCCTGGTGGAAAAGCCGCTTCGAACAAATGAATTATTATTTCGATGCATTCCGCATCGATCATATTTTAGGTTTCTTCCGCATCTGGAGTATTCCAATGCACGCTGTTGAAGGAATCATGGGGCATTTTGTTCCGGCCATTCCTGTGCACCTCAACGAATTTAACAGCCGCGGTATCTGGTTCGATTATAACCGTTATACCAAACCATTTATAAACGATAATGTTTTATGGGAAATATTCGGATACGATCAGGAGTATGTAAAAAATAATTTTCTTAATGGTGATGGCTTTGGCAATTATGCGTTGAAACCGGAGTTTGCAACGCAGCGCCAGGTAGAAGAATATATTGCCGGATGGGATAAAAACGATTTTGCAAATAAAATAAAACTGGGTTTATTCGATTTGATAAGCAATGTTATTTTGTTTGAAGCCGAAGGATTGAACGGGCAACAATATCATTTTCGTTTTGCAATGAACAGCACATCATCGTTTAAAAATTTAGATGGCAATACGCAGGATCAATTGAATGAATTATATGTAAATTATTTCTTCCGCCGTCAGGATGATTTTTGGATGAAAGAGGCTTTGCAAAAATTACCCGCGTTAAAACGTGTAACAAATATGCTGGTTTGCGGCGAAGATCTGGGATTGGTTCCGTCATGTGTGCCCGATGTGATGCGGCAATTGGGGTTATTAAGTTTAGAAATTCAACGCATGCCTAAGGATCCAAAGAAAGAATTTTTTCATCCCGATGATGCACCTTACCTGAGTGTGATCACACCATCAACTCACGACATGAGTACCATTCGCGGATGGTGGGAAGAAGATAAAATACGCATTCAAAAATTTTATAATCACGAATTGGGACAGTGGGGTGAAGCGCCATATTATTGTGAAGCATGGATTAATAAAGCCATTGTTGTGCAGCATCTGAATTCGCCAGCCATGTGGAGCATTTTTCAGTTGCAGGATATTTTAGGAACGAATGAAATGCTGCGCAGAAATAATCCTGATGAGGAGCGTATCAATGTTCCCTCTAATCCAAAACATTTTTGGCGGTACAGGATGCACCTTACTTTAGAAAATTTGTTGCAGCAAAAAACATTTAATGATGAATTTGCCGGTTATATAAAAACAAGCGGCAGGTAAAAATAATGATTGAATGATAGAGTGAATGAATGACAGAATTAAAAAAGGCTGATTACATAATTTGTAATTGGCTTTTATTTTTAAGTACTGCTATCTTTGAAAAAATATTTTTCTCAGCATAAAAATATCTCACCGAATATTTATATGAAGATTCATTACAAAAAACACGAACTGCCTTTCCAATATCCATTTACCATTTCTAACGGAAGAACAAAAACACATCAACCCACGCTCATCGTTTCGCTGCAACTCGGCAACTGCATTGGTTTTGGCGAAGCACCGGCCATTACTTATTATAATATTACTGTAGAAGAAATGATTGCTGATATTGAATCTAAAAAAACTTATTTAGAAAAATTTGCTTTCACCGATCCCGAACGTTACTGGCATTATGTGCATCATTTATTTCCAAACAATCCATTTTTGGTTTGTGCACTGGATATAGCCGGATGGGATTTATTTGGAAAGATGGACAACAAATTATTGTACGAATTATGGCAAACAAAATGGGAAAACACAGCTTCAACCGATTATACCATTGGCATTGATACCATCGAAAAAATGGTTGCTAAAATGAAAGCAAAACCATGGCCTATCTATAAAATTAAATTAGGAACCGATGAAGATATTGCCATTGTAAAAGCATTGCGAAAACATACAGATGCAGTTTTTAGAATTGACGCAAATGCAGGATGGACGCTGGATGAAGCCGTTGTTAAAATTGCACAGTTAAAAGAATTGGGTGTTGAATATATAGAGCAGCCTTTGGCAAAAGATAACTGGGCTGATATGAAAATATTATTTCAGCAATCGGCTTTGCCGTTGATTGCCGATGAAAGTTGTGTATCGGAAAACGATGTCGAAAAATGTGTGAATCATTTTCACGGCATTAATATTAAACTTACAAAATGCAGCGGCATAACACCGGCTTTGCGCATGATTAAAAATGCAAGGGCATTGAATTTAAAACTGATGATGGGCAGTATGAATGAGAGCAGCATTGGTTCTGCGGCCATCGCTAATTTTTTGCCGCAATTAGATTATGTTGATATGGATGGACCGTTATTGCAAACAGAAGACTTGGCAACAGGAATTGATTTTGATTTTGGTAAAGTAGAAATAAAGGGTAAAGTTGGTTTGGGGATTGAAGCAATAAAAAATATTTTTTAAAAAGCTGAGCAGCATTGATTACGTACAAGTGTGCGACGCAACAACAGCTTCATAGAAATATTGCTGCCGGTAACAAAAAAATTATCTTCTTTTCTTTTTAGAATAATTATAAAGCTTATCGGCTTTTTGAATCAATAAAATAAATTCCTGTTGCGAAATATTGTTGGCATCGGCGGCATGTTGTGCAATTAATTTTACATCTTCATAATTATATTTTACAAACTTCGATTGTTTTATTAAACTGCTGAACATGGCAACAGCAGCGGCAAAACGAACAGGAGCAGGTGCCGTTAAAAAATCCTGCAGATTGCAGGGAGCATAAAATTTTTGCGTAATCATTTTTTCATCGCCGGGTAAATGATATTGCAGCGTAAAGTTTGCCAATGTTGCCGAAGAATCTTTCATTTCTTTATTGGGTATAATTTCAAAAATGGCTGTGGTGTTATGTCCGCTGCCAATTTCGCCGCCTTCTAATACACTGCTGCTGTCGGCCACAGCATCTTTTTTATTTTCAAAACCAATCAATCGGTATTCTTTTACATAATCATTTGCGAAGCGAACATTTAAAAAAGCATCGTTGGCAACAGCATAAACTGTTTTGGTAAATTCGGTGACTAAAACTTTTTCGGCTTCATTAATATTATCCAGATAAGCAAAATTGCCATTGCCTTTTTTTGCAAGCACTTCTAATTTACTGTCTTTATAATTTCCCATGCCAACGCCAATACAGGTAAGATAAATTCCGCTTTGCCGTTCAAACGAAATAAGGTCTTCCAATTCTTTTTCGGATGTTTGTCCAACATTAAAATCGCCATCGGTAGCCAAAATAATTCTGTTGTTGCCATTTTTAATAAACGATCTTCTGGCAATGGAATAAGCAGTACGGATAGCACCTTCGCCCGGTGTATCGCCATCGGCATACAATGAATCGATGATGTTATTTATTTTTTCTTTTTCGGCGCCGCTGGTTGAATATAATCGTATGTTAACGCCACCGCCGTAGGTTACAATGCAGATGCTATCTTTTGCACGTAAATTTTCTACCAATAATTTAAAAGCGCTTTGTAGAAGAGGTAAACGATTGGGGCGTTCCATCGACCCCGAAACATCAATTAAAAAAACAAGATTACTGGATGGAATAGTATCTAAATTAATTTTTGGCGCCGTAAGATTAATAAACAATAATTTACTTGCTGCATTCCACGGGCAGGAAGTTAGGATTGTGTTGCAGGTGAAATTTTTATGATTGTTATTTGTTTTATTTGTTCGCAGATCAAAATAATTAAGCATCTCTTCAATCCGCACTGCATCAACCGGAACACGCATTTGATTTACCAGAAAACGGCGGGTATTGCTGTACGATGCACGGTCGATGTTTAACGAAAAACCTGTTTCGGGATAATGGTTTGCATCAACAAAAACATTTTCTGCAAGGCTGCTGTAGCTTTCGCCAAGGCCCGAAAATAATTTGTTATCTTCTTTTGTAAGATTAATTGTTTTTGAGGCCAGTTTATTTTTCATTGTGCTTGCCAATGCAGGCAGCATCTTCATCACTATAACCTGATATTTTTCTGTTTCAACAGCTTTGCGTAATGTTTCGTAACCATCGGCCGATAAAGTGATGGTGTCTATTTGAAGAGAAGAAGCAATGCCGAATAAACCAGAGTTTCCGCTGGAGAAAGTATAATTTCTTTTTGAAGATAAATTAATTTTTATGCCCGATAATAACTGTCCCTTCTCGTTTTTTACTTCGCCCTGCAAATAATATTGGCTGTTTGCAGTAAAAAATATTTCAAGACACAAACCAATGGTAAGCAAACACGATTTCATGTAGCATAGGGTTTCGTGTTAAATATAATAACGAAAAAAAATAAATGCGCAGGTAAGGGCTGTAAAGTTTTCTTAATCTGTGTGCAACTGATATATTTCGGGTATATTTCTTCCAAAACCATCATAATCCAAACCATAGCCGATCACAAATTTATTGGGGATAGAAAAACAGCAATAATCAATCTTTACTTCAAATTCTGTTGCTTCGGGTTTGTGTAACAACACTGCAATTTTTAAGGATAACGGTTGCTGATTAATTACCTGCGGTAAAAAATTGTGCATGGTTTTTCCGGTATCAATAATATCTTCTAAAATAATAATGTGCCGGTTGGTAATATCTGCATCGAGGCCGATGGAAGTAATAACATGCCCCGTTGATCTTGTGCCTTTGTATGAAGCTAATTTAATAAAACAAATTTCGGCTTCAATGGTGAGCGATTTAAAAAGATCGGCCGCAAACATGAAAGAACCATTGAGCACTGCAATGAACAGAGGTTTTTTTCCCGCATAATCCTTATCTAATTGCGCAGCTAATTCTTTTATTTTATGCTCAATAGTTTCGGCAGAAATAAAAGGAACAAATTTTTTATCGAGTACCTGAATGGTTGACATAGACCGAAATTAATAATTATTTGCCTGAATTAAAAGCACTGAAATTTTTTATGACAATTGTTTTAGGAATAAACGGGGCAGGGGCACGCAGGTAAATTTTTTCGCCGGTAACCGGTTGCATGTTTGCCTGAATTTTATTGTACTGCAACACTGCATCCATGCGCACACCTTCTTTCTGGCAAATGCTGTGTAATGTTTCGCTGGCTTGGGTTACATGAAAATCAACTGCACCTCTTTTTAATTTTTTTTCTAAAAATATTAATGAGTCGGCTGGCAAAATATCTACTTCATCCATTTCATTAAATGCCAACAAATTGCTGAGCGAAATATTATACTGATTGGCCAATGCCAGCAACGAACTTCCTTCTTTTGCCAGAATTACTTTTGAATGATTGATGGTAAAAATACCATCGGGATAAACAGATGATTTTTTTTCTTTGCTGATAACCGGAGTTGATGGCTTGGTAAATATTTCTACTTCTTCTTTTTCTGCAACAGCAACAACTTTTTTAAAAGCGTTGTTTTGGTTTGCAACAACCGGTGATTGATTTATTTTTTCTGCAACAGCAATATTTGATTTATTGTTTTGGTTTTGCAAAGCCAGTAAAGAATATTGATTCAGGTTATAATCGTTGATGACTTTTAATAATTTCTGAGGATAATCTTTTTCGGTTGCATAGCCTGCTTTCTTTAAACCGTAGGCCCATCCTTCAAAATCTGTTGGATCTAATTTAAACAGATCGGTATAATAAGGCCTGTTCTTTAAAAAATCGGAATGATCTCTGAAAGATGCAGCAGCATCGGGATAACTGCGGAAACATTCATGCTTTGCATCATCATCGTGATAAACTTTATCACCCATCCATTCAGGTTTGCATTTTATACCGAAATGATTATTTGATTGAAGGCATAAATCGCTTTCGCCGTATTTCGATTCTAAGATTCCCTGTGCCAGTGTAATGGCCGCAGGTACGCCACTGCGCTGCATTTCGGCCATAGCAAGTTCTTTATATTTTGCAATATACGTGTCGCCTTTTTCTTTTTGTGCAAAAGAATTAAGTTGTAAAAAAATGATGGCAACTAAAAAAATAATCCGCTTCATTCATCTCTTTTTTTAATCAATAATAAACCATCACGCATGGTTAATAAAACCTGTTCGGTTCTTTCATCATTGGCCACATGTTCATTAAATTTTTTAATGGCAATGGCACTTTTATTTTTTATCGGTTCTTCAAAAATTTGTCCGTGAAATAAAACATTATCTGCAATAATCAATCCATTTGCATTTAAATTGGGTAATACCATTTCGTAATAATCTATATACCCTGTTTTATCGGCATCAATAAAAACCAAATCCCATTTACGGTTTAATGTTGGAATAATTTCCAGCGCATTTCCGGTGTGCAAATGTATTTGCTTGCTGTATTTCGAATTGCTGAAATTTTTCCGAGCTGTTGCCGCATCTTCTTCTCTTAATTCCAGCGTATGTAATTCGCCGCCGGCTTTTAATCCTGCGGCCAAACACAAAGCACTGTAACCGGTAAATGTTCCTATCTCTAAAACGTAATTGGGTTGTATAATAGTACTGAGGAACGATAAAAATTTTCCCTGCACGCTGCTGCTAAGCATGTGTGCCTGCGGATGTGTTTGCAAAGTGTGTGCATGAATTTGCTGCAAAAAAACATCATCGGCAGAGGTAAACAGCGCCGCATATTTTTCTACCAGAGGGTTAATCAATTCCATTCGGTAAAAATAAGCGAAATAGATTTGTTTTTTGTTAATAGGCTGTGGTAATTGCGCCAACCCGCGATTACTTACCGAACTTTATTGATAGATTAATACACGCCATTGGTATCTTATTTCAATAGAAACAATGATAAAAAAACTGGGTCATATAATTCCAAGAAATTAATTTATTCTGTGAAATAATTATTTAATAAGATTATCTTAACTTTTATGGTATTATTTTTGAATATTGCAATGCAATAAAAATTAATAATTATGAAAATGTTTTTGCCTGTTCTCTTTGTGCTTATTTGCTTTAATGCAAAATCTCAAACCGATACGCTTTATACCAACAGCGAAAAGATTGCCTGCAGTGTTAAAGAAATTACACCCGATGCGGTAAGATTTGCATATCCCGGAGAAGATTTAATTAATTCGGTATATAAAAATACTATTCAGAAAATTGTGTTTAAGTCGGGGCGTGTTCAAACCTTTGCCGAATCTACTTCGTATAAAACTGTAAAAGGTGCCGAAGACTATGAAAACGTTGCTTTAAGCCAGGTTGAATCGGAAGTAAAAGGATTATTTAAAGTGGGTGATGTTAGTTCTAAAGCAAAGGGTACCACTGTTTTTTCCAGTATGGAAAAAGTTAAAGAAAGGGCTATTAAAAAATTAAAAATCCAGGCGGCAATGTTGGGGGCAAATATTATTTATATAACTCAAAGTAATACAAGCGGCAATCAATATGGCACGCAATATCAGGCCGGTAAAACTACCGAAACAAATTTTGCAGGCGTTGCTTACTCAAATCTGCTGCCGGTTTACAACGATTTTATAAAAGCGATAGGAGATAAAAAAGATTTTTATGCTTTTGAAAAATATAAACTTGCGGGCAGTGATTTTGATTTTGAAAAGAAAATTTTTTCGGGAAGCGTGCAACTCCAAAATGTGTATAACGAAAACGGGTTAATTATGGTTACTGCAAAAATCGATGGCGTTGATAATACAACTTTCAGAGTTATTTCTTTTACGGATAATCAATTTATTATTTCGTACAAGGATGGAGAGAGGATTTATAATTACAGAATTACGATTTAGCATTAACGCATCAATCAATTAATAACTGTTGCTATGAATTCAATTCGGGACTTTGAAACGAGTCCCGATTGCATCGGAATAAACTATGCAACAGGAGATGCCCTGATAGTATCGGGGGGCCGGCTACAAAATACTTCTACCGATAACATAAAAAATTAATCCAGCAAATTAGCCAGTTGTTTTAATTCGTTTTGTTTGTATTCGTTAGACGGGAGATCGAAACATTTGGCAACTTCTTCGGCCAATACCTGAATGATTCTTTTGTGCGATAAAGGTTTGTAATAAGATGCAACAGGCGGCACATTGATACGCTTAAAATAATTTTCTATGTCTTTGTGCGAATAAGCTTGCCCGTTAACGCCATCAACATAAAAATGAATTTTTTCCTGCGGATTACCTTTATACGTTTCGGCATCAAAATCTGTTTGATAAAATGCAATGATCATTTGTTTTGGGATGTTGATGATCTTGGCATTAATATCCAGCAACTCGCACATCACCTGATAAATAATTCCGTTGCTGATGGCATTGCCGTTCTTGGTTTCTAAAACTTTATTGATAAAAAATTCATCGTGATTGGTATAATTAACCTCGGCACCTTTTAACTGATAATAATTATACATGATGCTCGATAAAACATTGGCTTGTTCGAGCGGCGTGAGGTAGCTGTTTAATTCTAACCAAACATTGCGCCTTATTTTTTCAATATCCTGTAACACAGGCGTAGTGTGCAGATCGGGATATTGAAACTTGGCAATTAATAAGGCACCAAATAAAAGATCGTGGTATGAACTGTTTTTCCATTCAATTAAATCGTTGGTGAGATCGGTGTAGTGCAAGCGATGGATAAGCATTTCAATTCTTTCCTGCACATCTTCACTTAAAGTATTTTCCCATAAATCTTCCAGATTAGGAATAATGCCTTTTCCAAACTCAACGATCTTTTCCGATACGGTTGAATAAACTTCATGATCGGGATCGTCTATCAGGGTAAACAGTGCGTTGATTTCCTTTGTCTGTTGCATAACTTTATGTTTTGAGTGATGGCAACCATTTCAATAACGTTGAATATTGTGCTGCCATTTCATTATCAAACTAAAATATTTTTTCTTAAAGCGCAATCATTTACTTATTCATAATTGTGGAAACATCTTTTTTGAGATACACAATCTTTTTAAAACTTTTACGTTAGGCTTCTTCACCGCCACATAGCCGAACTTTTCAGATACCGCTAAGTCAATGCATATCAATGCTATTTGCGTCACTAAAAATAAATGACAAAGTCATTACTATTTTCAATCTGCAATACATCAAAATTAACAAGATGGTTAATTGCCCACGATTTAAATTGCACAATTAATAGTTTCAATTTTAGTTTATGTCAACAACATCTTATGTACCTAAGTTTCCCGCTTCAAACGATTCGCTGCATGCGGAATTAAGAAAAAGGGTTCAACAATATTTTGAAGAAAAAGGTATCAGGGCTACCGGCACCACAGGTTTATTTACCAAAGCAACTTTAATGATTGCTGGTTTCATCATCGTTTATATTCAGTTATTGGTTTGGACGCCGGTATGGTTTATAGCATTGGCAGAATGTATTATTCTGGGCGGATTGATTGCCGGTATTGGTTTTAATGTAATGCACGATGGAAGCCACGGAAGCTTTTCTAAAAATAAATTAACAAATAAATTAGCGGCCTATTCGGCAAATATTGTAGGCGCCAATCATTTTATGTGGAACATGAAACATAATATGATCCATCACAGTTTTACCAATGTTGATGGTGTGGATGATGATATTGAAATCGGATTTTTAATGCGTATGGCTCCCACACAAAAACGCATGTGGGTGCATCGTTTCCAGCATTTTTATTTTTGGGTTTTATATTCTATGTTGTATGTGTTCTGGATATTTTTTACCGATTATCAAAAATATTTCAGTCAGCGTATCGGCGCATTTCCATTAAAAAAGATGAACATAAAAAATCATATTGCTTTTTGGCTGATTAAAATTTATCATGGTTTTGTGTTCATTGCATTGCCCGTTATTTTGGTTGGATGGTTGCCCTGGCTGATTGGTTTTTTAACCATGAGTTTGGTATCGGGTTTTATTTTAAGCATCGTTTTTCAATTGGCGCATACCGTTGAAGGTACTGAGTTTCCTTTGGCCGATGCAAACAGCAAATTACCCGATGAGTTTGCAGCGCATCAAATTAAAACAACAGCCAACTTTGCTACTAAAAATAAATTGGTAAGTTGGTTGGTTGGCGGATTAAATTTTCAGATCGAGCATCATTTATTTCCAAAAATTTCTCATGTGCATTATCCTGCCGTCAGTAAAATTGTCAGAACTGTTTGCAGAGAGTATAAATTGCAATACATCGAATATCCAACCATGCGAAGGGCCATTGTGGCGCATGTTCGGTTCTTAAAACAAATGGGTAAGTACGACTAATAAGATATTGTATACAGCTTAGAAGACTTCGGCATTTGCCGGAGTTTTTTTATTTTCTGATTTTTATCATATAATAAAGTTTGGTTATTAGAAATTTTTGCATTTATTTTAACCAACCAAAAAACTAATTACCATGAAAAAAATGTTCTTATTAATCTCAATTCTTTTAGGCTTTCAATTAAGTTATGCTGTTGTTCCATCAACAGTTAACAAAGCCGATCATAAAGTTGTACTCTCTGTTGCCGAAAGGGCAAGGTTAGAAAAGTTTTCAAAAATGACAGTGAAGGAATATGAATTATCCACTGGCAAAAAAATGAATGCTTTTCAAAAAATCGCTTTTAAATCGGCACAGCGAAAAGCAGCAAAACAATTGAAGGCTGCTTATGGAGACAGTGAAACCGAAGGATTTAATTTTGGGGGATTTTTATTGGGCCTTATCTTAGGCGGTATTGGCGTATTAGGCGCATATATTTTTTCTAAAGACCGCAATTTTCGCAAATGGGCATGGCTTGGATGGGGTACATGGGTTGCCATTTACTTAATATCGCTTTTGTTTGCCGCACATTAATTTGAAATATATAGCTAAATAAAAAAGCTTCAGCAATTGACTGAAGCTTTTTTATTTTAATTATGTTACCGGCTACAGAATGCTTATGTGGCTTTGGTTGCGTCGCACTCTTCAACGTTTAGTTCGCTATTATTTTTTCTTCGAAGTTTTCTTTGTTGCTGTTTTTTTCACGGTTGATTTTTTTGCAAATGCATTAGGCACTTGTTCTTCAATCATTTTTTTTATGGTATCCAAATCAATTGTTGAAAGTTCTGAAGCTTCATATTTTGTTCCATCTGCTTTTTTACCAAGCTTAAGCATTTTCTTCTGAAAGCGAATAAATGCACCCCATCTTCCGTTCTCGATAGATATTTTTTCTGCCGGCCATTGCTGAATAAAACGATTGGCTTCTTTATCAATTTTTTTCTCAATCAATTCTTTAATATCATTCTCGCTTAACGCATCAAAATTATACGCCCTTGGAATATTGATGTACATATCGTTCCACTTAATAAAAGGGCCAAATCTTCCTTTGCCTTTTGTTACCCGAAGTTCTTCATAAAAACCAATCGGTGCATCGGCGTGTTGCTTTTCATTAATTAATTGAATGGCTCTGTCTAATTCAATGGTATGTAAATCTTCGCCTTTCGGAATAGAAATAAATTGTTCGCCTAATTTAATGTATGGGCCAAACCTTCCAACATTAACGCTTAATTCCATTCCTTCATATTCGCCCAATGTTCTTGGCAATTCAAATAATTTCATTGCCTCATCAAACGTAATGGTTTCGATACTTTGCGTAGATTTTAATTTTGCAAAACGTGGCTTCTCTTCTTCGTTATTGCTATCACCAATTTGCACCATCGCACCATAACGCCCCATTCTTGCAATAACTTTTTTACCGCTTGCAGCATCAACACCTAATTCTCTTTCGCCCTTGGCACGTTCGGCATTTTCTAAAGTATGTTCAATACCAACATGAAATGGTTTATAAAAATCATCGATCATTTTATTCCATTGCATTTTGCCTTCGGCAATTTCATCAAACTCCTGTTCAATAAACGCAGTAAAACCGTAATCCATCACTTTATCAAAATGTTGTTTCAAAAAATCTGTTACAACACTGCCCAGATCGGTTGGAAATAATTTCGATTTTTCGGCGCCTGTATTTTCAAACGAACTCGATTTTTCTATTGCATTATTTTTTGTTAACCTCAATAAATTTACTTCGCGTTTAACACCTTCCTTATCGCGTTTTTCAACATAATTTCTTTTAACAATTGTAGAAATAGTTGGTGCATAAGTTGATGGGCGGCCAATGCCTAATTCCTCCAACTTCTTTACCAGCGAGGCTTCTGTGTATCTTGCTGCGGGCCGGGAAAATTTTTCGGTTGCAGTCATTTCCCTAAAATCTAAAATCTGGTTTACACGCAACGGCGGCAGTATGCCTTCGTTATCTTCTTCATCTTCATCATCTTTTCCTTCGAGATAAATTTTCAAAAAACCATCAAACTTCATCACTTCGCCGGTTGCTGAAAGTTGTTCGTTATTGGTGCTGATATTAATTTTTGCAGTGGTCTTTTCAAATTCGGCATCACTCATCTGCGAAGCAATGGTTCTTCTCCAAATTAATTCATACAAACGTTTCAGATCAACATCATCAACCGTTTTATTATTCATGTATGTTGGGCGAATGGCTTCATGCGCTTCCTGTGCGCTATCATTTTTATTTTTAAATTTTCTCGGCTGATGATAATTATCGCCGTACGAATTTTTAATTTCTTTGCTGATATCTGCCAATGCTGTATCACTTAAATTAATACTGTCGGTACGCATATAAGTTATCTTACCGCTTTCGTATAATTTTTGTGCCAGCAACATGGTTTTACTAACACCATAACCTAATTTTCTGGAAGCTTCCTGTTGCAAGGTGGATGTAGTAAAAGGCGCAGCCGGTGTACGTTTGCCGGGCTTTACCTGGATATCCGTTACCGTATAATTTGCGGCCTTGCAGGTTTCTAAAAAATGTGCGGCATCCTGTTGTGTATTAACTTTCGAAGGGCCGTCGGCTTTAAACGTAACATCTTTTCCGTTAATACCTTTTGCAGCAAATAGTGCTTCAATTTTATAACTGCTCTCTGCAATAAACTGGTTAATTTCTCTTTCTCTTTCAACAATCAATCGCACTGCAACGCTTTGTACACGGCCTGCACTTAAACTTCGTTGCATACCAATTTTTCGCCATAGAACCGGACTTAATTCAAATCCTACCAATCTATCCAGCACACGCCTGGCTTGTTGTGCATTAACCAAATTCATATCAATTAATCTGGGATTATCAACTGCTTTTCTAATGGCTGGTGCAGTAATTTCATGAAACACAATTCGCTTGGTTGTTTTAGGATCCAGTCCCAATACTTCAGCCAAATGCCAACTGATACTTTCTCCTTCGCGGTCCTCATCCGATGCCAGCCAAACTTCATCGGCTTTTTTTGCCAACTGCTTCAAATCCTTTACTACTTTGGATTTATCGTCGGGTACAAAATATCGCGGCGTATAATTATTATTTACGTCAATGCCCATATCATCTTTTTCCAGATCACGGATATGGCCGTAACAGCTCTTTACTTCGAAATTACTTCCAAGTATTTTTTCAATTGTTTTTGCTTTTGCAGGCGACTCAACGATCAATAGATTTTTTGCCATTCTATATAATTATGATATTGTTTTTTAACCGGCTTTTGTATTACTATTTAGCTGCGGTTGCGTCGCACACTTCAACTGTCGGGATGTGCTTCGGCAGTTGCAATATTAGTTCAAACTGTTAAATCACAAAAAATCTTACACGAGCGTAAAGAACGAAACAATCTGTTTGGCAACTTTATTTTCTTTATAGATACGGCTATGGCCCAAGCCATTGGTAATATAAAATTGCACCGAGGGAAGGTTCATTCTTTGCACCGGCAATACATCTTCGAACGAACAAACCATATCTTCTGTATCGTGCAGCCAGAGTATGTTTGCGGCAATATTGGTTAATGCCCTGCTCACCGAAAAATAGGAGATAGGCTCGCCGGCTAATTCTGACAAAACTTCTTCAAATTCTTTTTTATATGAATGATTGAGTTGAATGAGGTTAAAAAAATTATCAACAGCCCTGTAAGTTTCGGTTGCCGGAGCAATTAAAACTAATTTTTGAAGGGTTTTAATTTTTTCTGCGGCTAAAGCTGCCGACAGTCCGCCCAACGAATGCGCTATGATGCCAAACAGTTGCCCATATTTTTTTTCAATCTCCAGAATCATGTTTCTGTAAACTAAAGCATTCACTCTTTTTCCTTCACTCATTCCGTGCGCCGGTGCATCAAATGCCAATACTTCGAATCCCTCGGTTTTTAAAAGCGAGACATATTTTTCGAATTTATAACTGTAACTATTAAAACCATGTGCAATTAATATTTTTTTTGGATTGGGTTGATCAGATTTCCATCTCCATCCATTAACAATTAGTTTATTTTTTAATTCAAAACTTAATTTTTCGGCATGATGAAATACAGGCGGGGCATGCAATTTATTTCTTTTGCCAAACGGGGTACAAAATAAATCCAAAGCTTTTTCGGCCGCTAAACGCGGTGATACCAAGGCAATGGTATTTAATTTTGTTTTATAATATTTGATGGCTATTCTTTGTTTCAAATTGCGCATGCAACAAAGATAAGTGTGCGTTGTAAACAGATGTGTATTAAAAAAATAATCCCCGCCGGAAAAACCAAACGGGGATATACTGAGCAAGCAACCGAGACTCTTATAAAAATATATTTAAATAATGGAATTGTTATTGCAGCAGTGTGCTTTGTTTCTAAAAACAATCTTCAGGCACACCTGAAAAAAAATAATAAGTTTTGGTTTTTAATAAATGGTAGCACAATTTGTAAAAATATTTCGAAACCAACAAATCTTATTCATAAATAATTTTAATATGGGTTTAAAATATTTCCCTATCTCGTTGTAAAATCATTTCATTCACCGGCTTCATTATAAATGATTTGAAATACTTTTGCAGCCGAAAGAGAAGTCTTATGTATTCTATTAAAATTAAGTTCGAACAAAAAGGATTAGAGCCCGTAACACTCGAAAACATTGCGCCCGGCGACAGTCTATTGGAAATATTTTTGGATCATGATATTGATTTGCACCATAACTGCGGCGGCGTTTGCGCCTGCAGCACCTGCCATTTATATTTAGACAAGGGCGAAGAATTTATTGAAGAACTCAGCGAAAAGGAAGAAGATTTTATCGACCGCGCCGTTAACCCCAGAATAAATTCACGCTTAGGTTGCCAATGCGTTTTACAAGAGGGAACCGGTGTAATTGAAGTAACTTTACCCGATCAAACACAATTCTTAGGAGAATAAAATTAATTTGAGAATGCATTAATTTGAAAACACAGAAACCAACCTTTTAGTTTTTAAATTATTCAATTTTCAAATTGTCAAATTAAAATTATGAGTCATTTTGAGCCACCCATTCACTGGAACGATTACGAAGACATAGCATTAAAATTATACGAACGTTTTGGAGATGATTTTAATGAATCAAAAATTTACCGGCTGCGTTTTACCGATTTATTAGAGTGGGTTTTGCAAATACCTAATTTTGTTGGCACCCGCGAACAAAGTAATGAAGGCCATTTAGAAATGATTCAGAGCAGTTGGGTGTACGAATGGCGCGATAACCAGAAGAAATAATTTTTATTACACAGATTAATTCGAATTACACGAATTAATACAATAAACTATTTTGCGAACTCGTGTAATTAGCTAAAATTCGTGTAATAAATTGGCAAATGCATTTTAATTACCACATTTGCAGTATCATTTAACCCCACGCAAATGAATGTTCTCGAATTATTTAATCAAATCAACACTTTTGTTTTTGATGTTGATGGTGTTTTAACCGATGGTTCTTTATTGGTTTTGCCGCAGGGCGTTATGGCAAGGCGAATGAATATTAAAGATGGTTATGCGTTGCAATTGGCTGTTAAAAAAGGATATCATGTGGTAATCATTTCAGGCGGCACGTCGGATGAAGTGAAAGAACGTTTCGAGAAATTGGGTGTGAAAGATGTGTTCATGAAAATTACCAATAAGGCTGAAACCCTTATGCAGTACATGAAGTCGCAGCAATTGCAAAAAGAACAGGTTTTATTTATGGGCGATGATATCCCCGATTTTGAAGTAATGCAAATGGCTGGCCTTGCCTGTTGCCCGGCAGATGCTGCCACCGAAATAAAATCCATCTCACAATATATTTCTCACGTAAAAGGCGGCGATGGTTGTGCAAGGGATGTGATAGAAAAAGTTATGCGGCTTCAAAATAACTGGAACGAAGATGTTACAGTACGTTCACAATAATTTTTTACAGGCTTCGTATGCAATTAATATCTTGCAATAAATTTTTTCGTTGAAAATAATTGCAGCTTTTTTTAAACTCATCCGATGGCCTAATCTGGTGTTTATTATTCTTACGCAAGTGCTGTTCGAATACTGCATTTATTTTCGTGTATTTCCGCCATCCATGCGATATCAAAACGAACAGTATCAATTTTTTTTATTGGTGGCAGCATCGGTTTGTATTGCCGCAGCAGGTTATATCATCAACGATTATTTTGATCTGAATATTGATCAAATCAATAAACCAGATAAAGTAGTTGTTAATTCAATCATCAGCAGGCGATGGGTAATTCTCTGGCATTTGTTGTTAAGCTTGGCGGGGTTGATTCTTACCATCATGGCACTTCCTCATAAATTATATTTGCCGTTGATCATGGCTAACACTATCAGCATTTTTTTATTGTTGTTGTATTCATCAACATTAAAAAAAAGATTACTGATAGGCAATGTGCTGATCTCTTTGTTAACGGCATGGGTAATAGCTATTATCTTTTTTTCGAAAATGAATGAGAATCTTTTGCAGGGAAAAGGTGATGAAATATTGCATGTTCGTTTCTTCAGATTTACTGTTTTGTATGCTGGATTTGCTTTTATTATTTCGCTGGTACGTGAAGTGATAAAAGATATGGAAGATATTGAAGGCGACAGAAAATATGATTGCCGCACTATGCCCATTGTTTGGGGAATGAATGCCAGCAAGGTTTTCGTGGCAGTGTGGTTAAGTGTACTGATCACCGTACTTTTTATACTTCAATTGTACGTGTGGCAATTTGATTGGTGGTTCAGCATTTTGTACTGCACTGTTTTAATAATTATTCCGTTGATATGGGTATTTAAAAAATTATTTACGGCAAGTTCATCAAAAGATTTTCATCGGTTAAGCACGTCCGTTAAAATGATTATGTTTACGGGTATTTTATCAATGTTTTTCTTTTTATTCTATCATTGAAAAAATAAAATTAAGTGGTAAAAGATATAATTCTCGCTTCTCAATCGCCCCGAAGAAAACAATTAATGGAGTGGGCCGAAATTAAATTTGAAGTAGTAACAGTAGGTACCGATGAAAACTTTCCCGAAGGAATGAATGTTAAAGAGATTCCTGTCTTCATTGCAAAAGAAAAAGCAGTGGCCGTAAAAGAAAAACTGCAAAATGCGTATCACGCTTTATATGCACAAAAAGCAGTGGTGGCTGCCGATACGATTGTTGTTTTAGATGGGGTTGTTATCGGCAAACCAACAGACAGGGATGATGCCATAAAAATTTTAACATCTTTATCAGGCAAAAAACATCAGGTAATTACCGGCGTTGTGATTTTGAAAGATGCAAAAGAAATAAGTTTCAGCGATACTACCGAAGTGGAATTTCATCCGCTTACACAGCAGCAAATAGAGTTCTATGTTGATAAATACGAACCTTACGATAAGGCCGGTGCGTATGCCATTCAGGAATGGATTGGTGTTATTGGCATTAAAAGAATCGAAGGCGATTTTTATAATGTGATGGGGCTGCCTGTTAGTAAAGTAGTGCAGCAGCTCAAGACTTTATTATCTTAAAAAAATATCTTAATTTTATTTATTGCATCGATTTCTCCCGTAGTTAACCAACTAACTATGACAGAAAAATTATTGCAATTCATCTGGCAATTCCAGTACTTCAACAAAAGTGAATTATGCACCGATGACGGTGATGTTTTACAGATCATCAAACCCGGTATTTATAATCTAAATCAAGGCCCCGATTTTTTGGAATCATCTGTAAAAGTAGCGGCAGTAAAGCTTTTCGGCAATATAGAATTGCATGTTAATGCTTCAGATTGGAATAAACACGGGCATTCTTCCGACAAAAATTATTCGAATATAATCTTGCATGTTATCTGGGAAGATGATATAAAAACACCTAATAAAATTAAACTGCCAACATTAACACTGCACAACAGGGTTCCCAAAATTTTATTGCAGCGGTACGAGCAATTAATGAACGAAGGAAATGTTTTGCACTGCAAAAATTATTTGCCTGCATTAAGCAATATGGGCTGGATAGCATGGAAAGAAAGATTGATGATTGAAAGATTAGAAATAAAATCAAAAAAGATTTTAAATTTTTTAGAAGAAACCAATCGTCATTGGGAAGAAGTTTTTTGATGGATGATTGCTGCCAACTTTGGCGTAAAAGTAAATGCAGAATTATTCGGGGCTGTTGCAAAATCCATCTCCATAAATATTTTGGCGAAACATAAAAATCAAATTCATCAATTAGAAGCATTGTTAATGGGACAGGCAAATTTACTGAATGAAGATTTTGAAGAAGATTATCCAAAGCTGTTGCAGCGTGAATATCAATTCCTTTTCAAAAAATATAAACTTGCCAAAGTTAATGCTGCCGTGCATTTCCTGCGGATGCGCCCTGCAAATTTCCCAACCGTTCGATTGGCGCAGTTAGCCATGCTGATAAAAAATGTTTCTCATCTTTTTTCAAAGATCAAAGAAATGAATGAGGTTGATGAAGTGCGCAAATTATTCAACATCACCTGTAACGATTACTGGCATTATCATTTTGTGTTTGATGAAACAACAAAGTATAAACCCAAACATTTGGGCCAGCAAATGATCGATAATATTTTAATCAATACCATCATCCCTGTTTTATTTGCGTATGGCCTGCATCAAAACGAACAGGCATGCAAAGACAAAGCCCTGCGTTGGTTATCCGAAATAAAACCCGAAGAAAATATTATTACCAAATCATGGAAATTATTGCAAATCGAAAATAAAAATGCGTTCGATTCTCAGGCATTAATTCATCTTAAAAATAATTATTGCCAAAATAAACTTTGCCTGCAATGTGCTGTTGGAAATAAAATTTTAAAGCCTACCAGTTAAAGCTTACATCCAATTTAATATCGGGATGCAAACTTTTTTCAACAGGGCAACTTCTTGCAATTCGTATCAATTGTTCTTTTTGTTCGGCAGTAGCTTCAAAAAGTTTTGTGAAAAATAGGTCGGCTTTAATACCAATCACTCTTCTCGGGGCATCGCTGCTCATGATTTTGGTTATCTCTACTTTGGTACCGTCAAAATTTAAATTCATGTCGGCAGCACGTATTGCCATTGTAGTTATCATGCAGCTTCCGTACGAAGTTGCCAGCATATCGGTAGGCGAAAAACGTTCGCCTTTACCCATATTATCGGTAGGTGCATCGTTTTCAATCACAGTGCCGCTTTGTAGATGTGTTAATTCTGTTCTTAAGGAACCTTTATAAATTACTGTTGATGTCATTGATCTTATTTTTATATAAATTTACAACCATTAAATTTATTTAAGTGAAGAAGTTAATTGTATTCATCATTGTTTCAATTCCGGTAATACTAATTGCACAGGAAAATAAACCATTGACACGAAAAGAAAAGAAAGAACAACGCAAAGAAAAAATTAATCAATTAATTAAACAGGAAGAAGAAGGGGCACTCATTTATCAAAAACAAAGTTTATGGGGCTTGGCTTTAAACACCGATGGATGGGATATAATTTACGAACACGGAAAATATAAATCCATCACCAAAACAAATCTTTGGTGGTTAGAATTGGGCGAACACAAAAATCCAAAACAGGAAAAATTATCCAAAAGTGCTTACAATATTCCCGGATTAACTTTGGGCAACCCGTTTGTTTACGGCAAACAAAATAATTTTTATTATTTAAAATTAGGTTTAGGCGGTCAATATTTAATTGGCGGAAAAGGCAATAAAAATGGTGTGGCTGTTTCTGCAATTTATGGCGGCGGCTTTAGCTTAGGAATGTTGAAACCTTATTATATTGATGTTGTTGACCCCAACACCGGAAATACAACCGAAATAAAATACAATAACAACGACAGCACTTTTCTAAATCCCAATATAATTACAGGCGCAGCCAATTTTGGTAAGGGTTTCAGCGAAATAAAATATGTTCCCGGCATTCATCTTCGTACCGGACTCCGTTTCGATTATGGCCGTTATAACGAAGTTTTATCTGCACTCGAAGTGGGATTAAACTTAGAATATTACAGCGAAAAAATGCCCATCATGGTTCAAAACGATCCGCACCATGCATTCTTAAATGCGTACATTAAAATTGAGTTTGGTAAAAGAAAGTAATTTATTTTCGCGGTTTAATTTTTTATTGGCCAACTGTAGTGCTGCTATCGGCTCCGGTTGTCTTCGCTTCTTCCGGTGGAAGAAGGGCTCACTTATACATTCAGTTCAATACTGAACTTTTTTAAAAAATAAAATAAAAACAGCGTGCAGGAAATATCATTTATCGATTCATCAAATCAAACAAAAACAAAAATAAAAAAACCCGATTGGCTTCGTGTAAAATTACCATTGGGCGAAAGTTATAAGCATGTTCGCGGATTGGTCGACGATCATAAATTGCACACCATCTGCGAAAGCGGTAATTGTCCCAACATGGGCGAATGCTGGGGCGAAGGCACGGCAACATTTATGATTCTCGGTAATATTTGTACACGCAGTTGCCGTTTTTGTGCAGTAGCAACAGGCAGGCCCGAAGCGGTTGATTGGGACGAGCCGCAGCGTGTTGCCGAAGCTGTTCATCTGATGAAAGTAAAACATGCCGTCATCACCAGTGTAGATCGTGATGAGTTAAATGATGGCGGTTCAATTATTTGGCATAACACCATCAAAGCTGTAAAAACATTAAACCCGGAAACAACTTTAGAAACATTAATTCCCGATTTCAGAGGAATACAAGAACAAGTACAACGCATCATCGATGCAGCACCCGAAGTAGTTAGTCATAATATGGAAACAGTTGAACGTTTATCCAAACAAGTTCGCATTCAGGCAAAATATCACAGAAGCCTGGAAGTAATTAAAATGCTGAAACAAGGTGGCATGCGAACTAAAACAGGTATTATGCTCGGACTTGGCGAAACAAAGGAAGAAGTTATTAAAAGCATGGAAGACCTGGTGGCTGTTGGATGTGATGTGCTAACCTTGGGACAATATCTTCAACCAACGCTGAAACACTTGCCTGTACAGCGTTTTGTTCATCCCGATGAATTTGCAGAGTTAAAAGAAATTGGTTATTTATTAGGTTTCGATTATGTAGAAAGCGGCCCGTTGGTTCGATCATCTTATCACAGCGAAAAACATGTGATTAAAGGTTACGGAAGAAAACTTTGGAGCGAACAAAAAAATAATAACTAATCATATTTTTTGCCGTCGCAAAAAGCAATTAAAATTTTATTGTGCCAATAACTTTATTTTTTTTTGAGCATTGTTAATGCAATCAGCAGGTATAAAATAATTAATGCTGCAAAAATAAATTTAAAAGTTGCACAATAAAAAGTAAGCGTTAAAGAAACAGAAGTATAATTTCCTGCTGCTGTTTGCAGCATAAAAATATTTTCGCAAACATCTAATAATCCTGCAACAAACGCAAGGCGACTGAAAAAAATGCCTGCCTGTTTAAAGAACCCCATTTTCAATTTTGCAGCAGTGGCTTTGGCTGCAAGCGATAAAAAAGAAACGTAGGCGATGATGAACAAAAAATCTATCCACACATTTATTTTAACGGTTTGTAAATTCCATACAGCAAATAATTCCTGTACACGTTTAACAGTATCTGCAAATTCTAAATCAACAATTGCTTTTTTGCTGATAGGTGTTTTTAATTCGCTGCCCTGAATTCGTAATACAATAAACATTACAACAGAGGCCACAGCAGCAACCGATAATTTCTTTTTCATCTGAATGTTTTTATGGCTTATTTCATACTATGAAATTAAACAACCTTTTGCATAATTAATTAAACCCAAGTTTCCCTTTTTTCGAATGATTATATTTGTATCAAACATCGGTATATGAAAATATTTCGTATCAGGCTTCAAACAATTTTATTTCTATCCTTATTTTTTATTTCGGTTGCAGCAACTGCACAGGAACTGATAAAAAAAACAAGCAAAAAAACTGTAAAAGTTGATGCACCGGTTGGTGTGTTCGATTCAGGTACGGGCGGACTTACCGTTTTAGAAGCAATGCTTACTTTGGATGCTTTTAACAACGAAACCGGAATGCCCGGTGCCGATGGTAAATTAGATTTTCAATCGGAGTTTTATCAATATCTCGCCGATCAGGCAAATATGCCTTACGGTAATTATGCTGCCGAAAATAAAACCGATTTATTGAAAGAACATATTTTCAAAAACATGAATTTCTTTTTGCAAAAGCATTATTCGTTGTTGCAGGAAAAAGAAATGATAACACTCGAAAAGCCGCAGGTTAAAATGATCGTCATCTCCTGTAATACAGCCACAGCCTATGCTTTGCCCGATATTAAAAAATTGGTGAAAGAGCAGGGTTATTCAATTCCGGTGATTGGTGTGATTGATGCAGGAAGTAAAGCTGCATTGCAATTTCAAAAAAATAATTCGAAAGGAACCATTGGTGTTTTTGCAACTGCCGGAACTGTTGCATCAAACGGTTATCCAAAAACATTAAATGCAATGGCTGCAAAATTTGGCTTTGAAAAATTGTCTGTTATCAGTCAGGGCGGTGTTGGTTTAGCCGAAAGTATTGACCGCGATTATAGTTTTTTTGTTGATACTTTAACCAAAGCAAGAAAAGATTATAAAGGCCCATCGTTAAAAAATGCAATAAAAATTGATACTGCGTTGATGAACATTTATCATTTTAATAAATCGTACAATCAATTGTTGTGCGAATATGATGATGGCGGAAAATGTTTGGATGTGCAATTAAACGATCCTTCTAATTATGTGCGTTATCATCTGGTTACTTTGTTGGAAAAGATGATTGCCGAAAAATATTTATTGCCGATGAATACTTTAATTCTGGGCTGTACACATTATCCGTATTTAAAAGATACCATCGCCAATGTGTTGCATGAATTATATAATTTTCAATCGAACGGAAATTACAGGTACAGAAAATATTTAGCCCAACATGTTGAATTGATAGATCCTGCCTTGGAAACTGCAAAGGATGCATACATTGCCATGCGTGAAAATAATTTGATGAATAAAATTTCGAAAAAGGAAAACACTTTCTTTATTACCGTGCCAAATACAGCGTTACACGAAGTTCAGTTGCAGGCAGATGGCTGGTTTACGTATCAATATAAATATGGGCGGAAAGCGGGTGCCGGATTGAATTACGTGAAGTTTGTCCCTTTCGATCAAAAAAATATTTCGCAGGCAACGTATCAACGTTTTCATGTTGTGCTGCCGCATGTGTATGATGAGATAAAAAAATTTAATACCGAACTTCCGTAGAAAATGGAACAGGGATAACGCTGATGAAGTTGTGAGTAGCGAGCT
This sequence comes from Chitinophagaceae bacterium, assembly GCA_036260755.1. Lineage (GTDB taxonomy): Bacteria > Bacteroidota > Bacteroidia > Chitinophagales > Chitinophagaceae > CAIQDX01. The sequence continues at coordinate 25,785 of DATAMD010000357.1, forward strand.
GTGAGCTTCGAGCAACTTCTCGTAGCTCGCAGCTCACAGCTCATAGCTTTCCTCAGTACAAGAGTGCGACGCCTCAAAAGTTAAACAGAATACCAAAAGCTTGTAAACAAAAAAATTAAACTACATCATTTTCTTTTTTCGATTGACGGCCAATTAATATTACACCAAGAATGACCAATAATGTTCCGATTAATTGCAAAGGAATAATTTTTTCGCCTAAAATAAAATGTGCCTGCACGATAGTTGAAACAGGGCCAACACTTGTTATGATGGCAACATTATTACTGCCAATACTCTTCATGCCGTAACTCATCATAAACGATGGAAGTACCGTTGCTACAATTGCTATTGTTAGCGAATAATAAATTAATGTTGGCGAAAACGCAATGCCGGCAACAGTTTTAGCGGATAAGAAATGAACAAAAATTCCGGCAGTTGCAAACAACATGGCATAAACGGTGTAACGCGTGGCACCAACTTTGTTTACTAATCTTCCTGTACCTACCAAATAAAATGAGTAAGTAACAGCGCAAAGAAAAATCATAAATGTGCCGTAATAAAAATTTGGATTCGAAGTATCTAATTTCATTTCGCCTAAATAAGCAATGCCAATTCCGGCATAAGTTAATGCCAACGCAATGATCTGTGTTTTGCTGAGTTTTGTTTTAAACCAAAATGTATTTATTAAAATGGCGAATGTGGGATAGAGAAATAAAATTAATCTTTCTAATCCTGCAGAAATGTATTGCAGTCCGATGAAATCGAACAGGCTGCTTAAATAATAACCAAAGATGCCCATCAAAAAAATAAAGAACCACTGACGTGAATTAATTTTTTGCGAGCCTTCTTTTCTTCCTTCAACAAATCCAACAATTAAATAAAATGGTAATGAAAATAACATGCGTAAACTAAGCAATGTTAATGCATCAACATGTGTTGAGTGAAAAGTTAATTTGACAAAAATTGCTTTGGTAGAAAAAAATATAGCACCCGCCAATGTAACCAAAAAACCGGTTAATGATATTTGTTTTTGTTGTTGGGTCATTTTTTAGGTTATAAATTATAAGTTATAAATGATGAGTTGGATAAACCACTTATAACTTATCACTTATAACTTATAATTTTCTATACGCTTACATTAAAATCTCTCAGCGCATCATTTAAACTTGTCTTCAAATCCGTGCTGGGCTTGCGTTGTCCGATGATGAGTGCGCAACTAACATTATATTCTCCGGCAGGAAATTTCTTTGGATAAGTGCCCGGTATCACTACACTTCTTGCCGGAACACGGCCGCGATATTCAACAGGTTCGTTACCGCTTACATCAATAATTTTTGTTGATTGTGTTAAAACAACATTGGCTCCCAATACCGCTTCCTTTTCTACTTTCACTCCTTCCACAACAATGCTTCTGCTGCCCAGAAAACATCCGTCTTCAATAATAACCGGACTTGCCTGCAACGGTTCCAATACGCCGCCAATACCAACGCCACCGCTTAAATGAACATGTTTGCCAACTTGTGCGCAACTGCCCACAGTTGCCCATGTATCAACCATCGTTCCTTCATCAACATAAGCACCGATGTTTACATAACTTGGCATCAATACCACATTCTTTGCAAGAAACGATCCGTAACGGGCCACAGCATGCGGCACTGCACGCACACCTATCGATGCATAATCTTTTTTCAATAACATTTTATCGTAAAACTCAAACGGCGGCAACGAAAATGTTTGCATCTGCTGAATGCCGAAATACAGCAGTATCGCCTGTTTCACCCATTCGTTTACCTGCCATCCTGCTTCGGTTGGCGCTGCGGTTCTTAATCTTCCTTTATCTACTTCTTCAATAACGGCACGCACGGCATCGCTGTATTTTTTGTCTTTCAATAATTCGCGGTTAGCCCATGCTTCTAAAATCAATTCTTGTAATTCCATCATTCAAAATTTTTGCAAACATAATGTTTGATGTGCAAATAGCCGAATGTGCAAATTTGAAGATGTGCAAATGTGTAAATTATTTTGTGTAACGAGCTGTAGTTTTTCACTGAAACGTCTGTTGCGTCGCACACTTGTACTAAGAAAAGCTATGAGCTGTTAGCAGCGAGCTACGAGGATTTGCTCGAAGCTCACAGCTTCTTTAGCGTTACCCGTGTTCCTATAAAAAAATTATTTAACTAAACAACCCCAACTGCACCGGCTTTTTTAAAACAACTTTTGTTTCTTTTATTTCGGATAAAGTAATTGTAAAAACTTCTGTTGCTTCATGCCTCGATGCAACAATAATTTTTGTTCCGTTGGAATATGGCGTAAAAACAGATTCGGCAATTTGAGGAGAATTATTTTCCTGTGATAAATGCGACAACAACAAATGCGTCATAAACGGCGGACGATGATTGATAAATAATTCTAATGCCTGTTTGTTGGAAATATGCCCTTGTCCGCCACGTATCCGGTTTTTTAAATGCAGCGGATACGAACCGTTTTCTAACATCACTTCATCGTAATTGGTTTCTAAAAATGCAGCGTGGCATTGTTTAAAATAATGAATTACTTTATCGCAGGCAATACCTATATCGGTTATAATGCCCACCGTGATTGAGTTGTAGCTTACAATAAAACTATGCGGATCGGCTGCATCGTGTTGTTTGGTAAATGCGGTAACTGTTAATTCGCCCACAACAACGGGTTCGTTCGCAGTAAATTTTTTTGAAAGATGTTTAATTAAAATGGGCCCGTGCTGGGCAGTTGCTTCGGTAATATAAACCGGTAAACTGTATTTATTTGCCAGCACCGAAACACCGCGGATATGATCGCCATGTTCGTGCGAAACAAAAATAGCTTTTACTTTTTTAATATCAAGCCCAAGCTTCTTCATCCTTCTTTCCGTTTCGCGGCAACTAATGCCAACATCAATCAGCACAGCATCGTTGTGGTTGCCCACATAATAACAATTGCCGTTGCTGCCCGAATTTAATGAGGTGATGAATAATGACATGGTTGCAAAGAAAACTAATTTTTATGTAAACCATGTTGAATAAAGAACAAAGCGTATAAGTGTGCGACGCAACAGGTGTTGAAAAGAATTACTGTTGCCGGTAAACAAAAAAATAAATAAAATTTTATTTCAGCAGATCAAAACACTGGTGTGCAATTTCTAATTCTTCGTTGGTAGGCACCACCAAAATTTTTACTTTACTGCCGGAAGTATTTATTTCGCGAATGCCTTTTGTTACGGATATATTTTTTTCTTCATCCAATGAAATGCCCAGCCACTCAAGGTTTGAAGAAGAAAGTTTGCGTGTAAGCTCGTCATTTTCACCAACGCCGGCAGTAAAAACAATGGCATCGAGGCCATTCATGGCGGCGGCATAAGCGCCAATATATTTCCTGATGCGGTAGGCATACATATCGTAAGCCAATGCGGCATCTTTATTTCCTTTATTAATTTCGGCACGTATGTCGCGCATATCGCTGAAACCTGTTAAACCAAACATACCGCTTTTTTTGTTGAGGATATTGTTTACCTGATTAACATCGTAACCCAATTGATTGACCATGTGAAAAATAACAGATTGATCGATATCGCCCGAACGTGTGCCCATCATTAAACCATTAATGGGACCGATGCCCATGGTTGTATCGATACATTTTCCTGCATCAACAGCAGCCATGCTGCAACCGTTTCCTAAATGAATGGTAATAATTTTTGCATTTTTATTTTGCAAATAATCAATTGTTTTTTCTGAAACATATTTATGGCTGGTGCCATGAAAACCATAAGCCCTGATACCATGTTCCTGATAAAATTCTTTTGGAATGGCATAACGAAATGCAACTTCGGGCATGGTTTGATGAAAAGCCGTATCAAAAACTGCAACTTGCTTTGCATTAAAAAATATTTTTTCGGCTACTTCAATCCCTAAAAAATTGGGCGGATTATGTAAAGGAGCTAATGGAAATAATTTTTTTATTTGTTCTTTAACATCGGCGGTAATAATAGTTGTTGCAGCAAAACTTTCGCCGCCATGCACTACACGGTGACCAACAACTTTTATTTCATCGGGATTTTTTATTACACCAAATTCTTCATTGGTTAATAACCGTGCAACTTCTTCCAGGCCGGCGCCATGATCATCAATATCCAATGTTTCTTTATGAACAGTTTCAATATTATTCTTAAAAGTTTTATGTGTGATGGATGAATTGGTTAATCCGATTCTATCAATTAATCCGCTGCAGATTAATGCTGCTTCGGGCATTTTAATTAACTGGTATTTTATAGAACTGCTGCCTGAATTAATTACAAAAATGTTCATTCAAAAATAAATTATTGTTGTGCTTGAATGGCTGTTATCATCACTGTGTTATAAATATCATCAACGGTACAACCACGGCTTAAATCATTAACCGGTTTATTTAATCCTTGTAACATTGGTCCGATGGCTAAGGTACCTGTTTCGCGTTGTACTGCTTTGTAAGTATTGTTTCCTGTATTCAGATCGGGGAAGATTAAAACGCTTGCCTGGCCTGCAACCTGTGAGTTCGGCATTTTTTGTTTACCAACTGTTGGATCAACTGCAGCATCGTATTGAATAGGGCCTTCCACTTTTAAATCGGGGCGGCGTTGCCGGATGATTTCTGTTGCACGGCGAACTTTCTCCACATCTTCACCTTCGCCTGAAGTTCCTGATGAATAAGAAAGCATTGCAATTTTTGGATCGATGCCAAACATTAAACTGCTTTCGGCAGAAGAGATAGCAATATCAGCTAATTGTTCGGATGTTGGATTTGGATTAACTGCACAATCGCCAAAAACAGAAACGCGATCGGGTAAGCACATAAAGAAAACTGATGAAACGGTTGATACGCCCGGCTTTGTTTTTACAAATTGTAATGCCGGACGGATAGTATGTTGCGTTGTGTGGGCGGCCCCCGAAACCATTCCATCGGCATCGCCTTTATAAACCATCATGGTGCCGAAATACGAAACATCGGTCATCATATCATAAGCCATTTCTTTATTTACATTTTTATCTTTACGAAGCTCGTACAAGGTTTCAACATAATCTTCGTACTTGTCCGATTCGGCAGGATTAACAATTTGCACCTGATCTAAATCGAAATTTAAATTCAAACGTTTTATTGTTGCTTTAATATCATCTTTCACTCCCAAAATCGTCAGATCAACAATGTCTTTTTTAATAAGCATTGATGCGGCTGTTATAATGCGATCATCATTTCCTTCAGGCAAAACAATATGTCTCTTTTGCGATTTTGCACGTTTAGATAACTGATATTGAAACATGCGTGGGGTAATACCTTCGGGATGAAAAGTAACTATTTTGTCTTCTATATTTTTTGTGTCGATATATGTTTCAAAAGTGTGAATGGCCAGATCTATCTTTTGTTTGTTGTTGGAATAAATTCTTGATTGGATATTACTAACATTGCTAACGGTTTCGAATGTTCCGGTTTCTACCTGGATGATGGGAACAACTGTTTGCAAACCTTCGATTAATTTCATGATCGGTTCTTCGGGATCTAATCCGCCGGTTAAAATTATTCCCGATACTTTGGGATAATTTTTCGAAAGATTGGCCTGCAATGTGGCAACAATAATATCGGCCCTGTCACCGGGCGTTACAATCAACGTATTTTCTTTCAATCGTGTTAAGCAATTGCGCAATTGCATGGCCCCAACAATAGAATGGTCAACCTGATTGGATAAAACTGTTTCGCCAAATAAAAGTTTTCCGTGCAAGGCTTCACTGATTTCCTGCATGGTAGGGTTACCAAGATCTTTATTAAAAGGGATCACAACACCCATCACATCTTTGGGCAAACGTTTATTAAATATTTGTTGCAGATTATCAACTTCTTTTTCATCAACTTTATTGGCAACAATAGCCAGTACCTGAATATCTTTATCATTAAAGCTTTGATAAGTTGAAAGAAGTTTCGAAGCGGTATCCGTAACCGAATTGTCTTCGCCGTTAATTACTAAAATTACAGGGATGCCTAAATTTTTTGAGATCACCACATTGGCATCAAATTCGAAAGTGATGCCTTCTCCCATAAAGTCGGTTCCTTCAACAACAATAAAATCGTGTGTTTCTTCTAATTTTTTATATTTAGAAATTATTTTATCGATTATCAGAGCCTCATTGCCTTCGCTGCGCAGTGTTAAAATTTCATCCCGGGTAAAAGCATACATGTCGTTATAATTGTCGCTTATGCCAAAATGCGAAACAATTGTTTCGATATGTGTATCCTTTGCCTTTTCGGGTGATTCGTTTACTACCGGTTTAAAGTAACCTATTTTTTTTGTCTTGCCCACCAGCATGTTTATTAAACCCAGCGCTATCACTGATTTTCCGCTGAAAGGAGAGGTGGATGCAATATAAATAGCCTTAGTCATAATTATTATCCAATGATTATTCTTTTATAAATACAAATTAAAAACTGTGCTGCAAAAATTGTAATTAATTTTCAGGAATCAACTGACAGAAATCACATTTCAAACATAAAATAAATAAATTCATCAGGCCATTTTATCGAAAATGTTCCCGAAAGGTTTATCAGAAAATAATAACAACAGATATTAGTATAATAAGTTTAAACCGGTTCAGTTATTTTTACATTTCGTGAACTCCTTCGATCCCGATATAGAAAATTGTTTACGCATGTTGCAAAACGGCGGAATCATTTTATATCCAACCGATACCATTTGGGGCATTGGTTGTGATGCTACTGATGCTGCGGCTGTTGAAAGAATTGTAGCATTAAAGAATCGCCCCGAAAATAAAAGTTTTGTGGTATTGGTTGCAACTGCGGATGAACTGATGAAATATGCCACTGTTCCGGATAAAAATATATTCAATTATCTTGATACAACAATAAAACCTGCAACTGTTATTTATGAATCGGCTACAGGGTTGGCAAAAAATGTTACTGCCGCCGATGGATCGGTTGCCATTCGTATTTGTAAGGACGAATTTTGCAAACAATTAATCAAACATTTTGGAAAACCAATAGTAAGCACCTCGGCAAATATGGCCGGGATGCCATCTCCGTCTGCATTTGCAGATATTGATGATAAAATAAAATTGAATGTTGATTATGTTGTGAATCACAAACAGAATGATACAACAATTGCATCTCCTTCTTCCATTATTAAATGGAAAGATGGTAAAGCTGAAGTAATAAGGTGATCCCTTTTACTTATTTAATATCAGGAAAATTATTAACTACTTTTGCAACATGCAGAAAATATTGGTGATTCAAACTGCTTTTATCGGTGATGCTGTTTTAGCAACAGGTATTTTAGAAAAATTACATAGTTCGTTCCCCGCAGCGCAAATAGATTTTTTGGTGCGAAAAGGAAATGAAACTTTATTTACACAACATCCTTTCCTGCATAAAGTTTTGGTGTGGGATAAAAAGAAAAATAAGTACAGGCACTTATTTCAATTATTATTTAAAATCAGAAAGCATAAATATGAAACCGTAATTAATGTGCAACGTTTTGCTGCAACGGGTTTTCTCACTGCTTTTTCGGGTGCCAAAGAAAAAATAGGCTTCAATAAAAACCCTTTCAGTTCATTTTTTACTAAAAATATTGAACATGTGGTAAGCGATGGAACACATGCGCTGCATGAGATTGAACGAAATCATCAGCTCATCAAATCTTTTACAGATGCTGTTGCTGCCAAGCCAAAATTATATCCAACACAAAAAAATTTTGATGCGGTTGCAAAATTTAAAAATAAAAAATACATCTGCATTGCACCGGCATCGGTTTGGTTTACCAAACAATTTCCTGCCGATAAATGGACATCATTTATTCATAATATATCAGGTGGCGTTTTTGTTTATTTATTAGGCGCACCGGCTGATTTTGCTTTGTGCGAAGAAATAGATTTGCAATGCTCTAATCTGAATGTGGTAAACCTTGCAGGCAAACTTAATTTTTTAGAATCTGCCGCATTGATGAAAGATGCAATGATGAATTATGTAAACGATTCGGCACCTATGCATTTTGCATCGGCTGTTAACGCACCTGTTACTGCTGTGTATTGCAGCACTGTTCCTGCATTTGGCTTTGGCCCCCTGAGTGATAAAAGTTTTATTGCAGAAACAAAAGAAAAATTAAGTTGCCGCCCCTGCGGTTTGCACGGAAAAACCGAATGCCCGCTGCAACATTTTAATTGCGCCCATCAAATTACCAACGAGCAATTGTTAAGATCAATGAATGAATAAGCGTATTCCAAAAACTCAAAATTCATCATTCATAACTCATAATTCTGCTACGCTTATATTTGTAACCGCATGCACACTAAATTTTTTGATAAAGAAAAAATTATTTTTAATAAGGTTTCAAAAGCCGCAGCAGAATTAAATGTTCCTGCATTTTTGATTGGCGGTTTTGTACGCGATAAAATAATCGGCCGCTCTACAAAAGATGCCGATATTGTTTGTTTGGGCGATGGCATTGCATTGGCACATGCGGTTGCCAATAAGTTTCATCCCAAACCTCATGTTTCTTTTTTTAAAAACTTTGGAACTGCACATATAAAAGTGGATGATTTCGATATAGAATTTGTTGGTGCACGCAAAGAAAGTTATAATTTTGAAAGCCGTAATCCAGTTGTTGTTCCGGGAAGCCTGGAAGATGATCAGGACCGCCGCGATTTTACCATCAATGCGTTGGCAATAAGTTTAAACGAAAATGATTTTGGCAATTTAATCGATCCGTTTGATGGTTTGCACGATATCAAACATAAAATTATTCAAACACCATTGGCACCGTTGCAAACTTTCAGCGACGATCCTTTGCGCATGATGCGTGCCATCAGGTTTGCATCGCAATTAAATTTTTCTATCGAAGAAAAAACTTTTTCGGCAATTGTTGATAATGCTGAAAGAATAAAAATTATTTCACAGGAAAGAATTACGGATGAATTAAATAAAATAATGCTTAGCCCGAAACCTTCGGTAGGATTAGATTTGCTGAGCAAAAGCGGATTGATGCAAATTATTTTTCCGCAGATGGTGGCATTGCACGGCGCCGAATATGTGGATGGCTTGGGGCATAAAGATAATTTCTATCATACGTTGCAGGTGGTTGATAATATTTGTGCCAACACAAACGATCTGTGGTTGCGTTGGGCTGCATTGTTGCACGATATTGGTAAACCGCAAACAAAACGTTTCGAAGAAGGGCATGGTTTTACATTTCACGGCCACGAAGTTGTTGGTGCCAGAATGGTTCCTAAAATATTTTCGAAATTAAAATTGCCGATGAACGAAAAAATGCGTTTCGTTCAAAAGTTAGTAGAGCTGCATTTGCGCCCCATAAGTGTTACCAAAGAAAATATTACCGACAGTGCTATCCGCCGTTTGTTATTTGATGCCGGCGAAGATATTGATGCATTGATGCATTTATGCGAAGCCGATATTACCAGCAAAAACAAACAAAAAGTAAAACGTTATTTACAAAATTTCGAAATAGTTCGCCAGCGCATGAAAGAAGTGGAAGAAAAAGATCACTTGCGCAACTGGCAACCGCCCATTACCGGCGAAATGATTATGCAAACTTTTGGCTTAGAACCCAGTCGCAATGTGGGTATTATTAAAGATGCCATTCGCGAAGCAATTTTAGACGGCATCATTCCAAATTCTTACGAAGCTGCGCATTTATTTATGCTGCAAAAAGCCGCCGAATTAAACTTGCAACCTGTTTAAATTGTTTTTCGTTTCTTTGATGGTGATGTTATTTTTGTAACCGGCAAAAGTATTTCATGGCATAAAACAAATTGCATCCGTTTCTCTTCTCCAATTGGAGAAGATGCCTGAAAGGCAGATGAGGCTTGTGTCACTCACTTGTACGTTCTAAGCTGCGAGGAGCGAGCTGTGAGCTTCGAGAAAAAGCTCATAGCCTTTCTTAAGTTGAAGAGTGCGACGCAACAACAGCATTATTGAAAAACAGAAGCCGGTAACATTAAAAAAACTAAAAAATAAAAACTAAATCATCGAATTAGGATTGCAGATTTAAAAAAATTAATTCGTGTAATTCGCAAAAATTCGTGTAATAAAAATATTAAATCTTATATCGGATGGCTATTTTAAAATTCAGGGTTTATTTGGAAGAAGATGATTCTGTGTATCGTGATATTGTAATTAATCACAAACAAAGTTTTGCTGATCTGCATTTTGCAATTTTAAAAGCGTATGAGTTCGACAGCAAACATCAGGCAACATTTTTTCGCAGCAACGATAACTGGTTACAGGGCCGTGAAATAAGTTTTGAAAAGTATGATAAAAAATATGTGGCCGAACCCTTGCTGATGGCCGAAACGCCTATTGGCAGCGAGATTCGTGATACCAACCAGCGGTTTATTTATGTGTACGATTTTCAAAAAAACTGGACATTCTTAATTGAACTGATTAATGTTAGCAAGGAAGAAAATCCTAAAATAATATATCCTTCAGTTTCAAGAAACGAAGGTATTGGCCCGCAACAATATGGCACAAAAAGTTTATTGGGTGATAAGTTTGCCGAAATAGAAGAGAAGTACGATATAAAAGAAGCAGGCGAAGGTTTTAGTGAAGAAGGCGAAGAAAAAGAAGATGCCGAAAGTGAAGATAATTTTGAAGATGGAAACGGAACAGAAGAAGAATTTTAATTTATGATTTGATATTTCTAATTTTTAATTTCTAATTTAAAATCTCAAATAATAAATTACATACCGTTGTTGTTATTGTTGGCCCAACTGCTGTTGGTAAAACATCTTTTGCAATAAAACTGGCGCAGCAATTAAATACAGAAATTATTTCGGCCGACTCGCGTCAATGTTATAAAGAATTAAATATTGGAGTTGCCAAACCCAGCGACGAGGAATTAAAAAAGGCGCATCATTATTTTATTAATTCGCATTCTATTTTTGATGATATTAATGCCGGAACGTTTGAACAATATGCTTTGCAAAGTGCAGAAACTATTTTTCAAAAAAACAAAATAGCTGTAATGGTTGGTGGCACCGGTTTGTACGTGAAAGCATTTTGCGAAGGCATGGATGAAATTCCCAAAGCCGATGATTCTATCCGCAAAAATATTCTGCAGCAGTTTGAAATAAACGGATTAAAATGGTTGCAGGAAGAAGTTCAAAAAAAAGATGCAGCATTCTGGCAAATTGCCGAACAACAAAATCCTCACCGTTTAATGCGAGCATTGGAAGTGTTAGAAGCAACAGGAAAATCGATCACTTTATTTCATCAACATAAAAAAACAGAACGGCCATTTAATATTATCAAGATAGGATTGGTGTTACCGAGAGAAGAATTAAAATACCATATCAACACAAGAGTTGATGCCATGATGCGGCAGGGGTTATTGGAAGAAGTAAAATTATTATTGCCGCATCGTTCGCTGAATGCCTTGCAAACAGTGGGTTACAAAGAATTGTTTAATTATTTCGACGGAAAAATTTCTTTGGCAAAAGCTGTTGAAGAAATTAAAACAAATACGCGGCATTATGCCAAACGCCAGATGACATGGTTTAAAAAAGATGAAGAAATTAAATGGCATCATCCATCAGACAGCATTAAAATTTAAATCCAACCGTCATCATTAAATTTCCGTAACCGCCTTTTTGCACGGCATAAGTATTGGCAACATCATTTAAACGATAAGGGAAATTAACATCGTTTACAAAAACCTGCGAGTAACCGAGATCAATAAACATTCCGTGATTGCGGTAACCGATACCACCACTGGCAATAAAACGGTTGGCTTTTAAAGTTGCATCGGCATAAGGGCTGCCGTAATATGCGGTACCTAAGCGAATCATAAATACATCAAATTTTAGTTCGCCGCCCACACGGATATTTACATTGCCTTTGTAATAATCTTTTATTTCGTTGTTGATATAAGTGTAATACTTAGACAACGACTGATCGGTATTATTTCCTTTTGCCGAAAACCTTGCGCCACGATAATTTACATATTCAACATCGGCGCTGATAAAACCTTTTTGATTCTTAATGTTGGCATCTTCACTAAAAATAAAACTTGCACTGGCAATGGCACGCCATGGTGTGATTAAATTATATGATCTGTCGCCGGGGTTGCCGCTGTTTAAGTTATCGCTGCTTTCGCTTTTTAATCCTGCATAGGCTTCAGTATTTGTTGTTAGCCACGATCTGATCTGATCTCTGTAACTCATTAACTGCGGTGTGTGAAAAGCAAATCCCAAACGAAAATTATTTTGCGGTTTATAGATGACGCCTAATTTTAAACCAACACCGGTTCCGCTCGACGTTGATGTTTCGTGATAATTGAAATACGCAAAATTATTATTCGGATTATTAGTTGCATCTTTTTCGGAATAATAAAAATCTTTTTTATGATAGATGATTGGAATAACCAAGCTTCCCCCAACATATAATTTGTCTTCAATGTTACCTGCTAAACCAAGTGCTATTTCGTGATAACCGCCCTGCGTTTTGGCATCATAATATTGATTGATTCCGGTAGAAACAGGTACTAAACTTTTATAACCAATTTGATTGCCGATTAAAACGGTATCAATCAGATAAGTCCTGAAAGCAAGTGATGAACCAAAAATATAATTACTTAATGCAGCATTGGTATCGGCCCGGTCTCTCACCAATTCTTCCAAATATTGTTCGGAGAATGAACTGTAATTATTATAGCCGCTGTATTGTACATGATTATTATAACTTGCCAACTGGTTAACAGAAATCGAAAATGCAGTACTGGTCCATTTGCTGTATTTGTTGGTACTTCCCGAACCAAAAACAAATCCGATAGGGCCGTATTGAAAAATATTTTTTTTAACTGTTGTATCTGTACCGCGATAATTTAGTTTATTATTATTGAAAGTAATTCCGGGCGATAAAACAAATTCATTTGTTTTATACATTCCTAATCCGGCAGGATTAATATTGGCAGAAGTAATATCGCCGCCCAAAGAAGCATTTACACCACCAATCGAAATAATGCGGGCAGATCCGTTTTGCGTGAACCATGCAGTTCGTAAAGCATCATCGGGAACCTGCGCGAAAATATGAAGACATGAAAATGTTGCAATGAATAATAAATATTTTTTCATAGATGAGATTTAGAATAAAATTGTAATGGCGATAATAACGATCTAATTTCTGGTAGCACGGCCACCACTGCTGTTGCTGCCTCTGCTGCTGTAGCCACCGCTATTACCTCCGGCCGAACTGCTTGAAGAAGAAGAAGAAGTGTTTTGCATTCTGACAGGATTGCTCCACGAATTAGAATAATTATTATTAGAATTATTGGCAGGAGAACTAAATACCCTGCGTACTAATGTGCCAAAATTATTGGTACTTGTTCCTGCAATTGTGCCGGGACGGAAATTATATGATGCATTATTGCTGTTATTATAAAGTCTGTTTTGATATGCAAAAATATTAGAGCCCATCGTGCCTGTATTTTTTAATGTTGGGTCCTTATAACTGTTTACCACAAACACAGGATTATACCAACCACCGCCATAACCGCCGTATCCTCCATAATAATTATAGAATGGATTCCATCCAAAATAAAATGGGTTATAACCAAATCCCGAATAATAACTTCCCCAACCAAAAGGATTGTAAAAAGAAGAATAATACGGATTGTAGAAAGAGGAATAGTACGGGTTATAAAAAGAATTGTTATAATAATAACGGCTGTCGTTCCAGTAACTGTAATCATCCAACGAATTCCAGTAATCGTAATTATGAACTTTCATTTGTAAATAACGATCATCATTGCTGCTGATGTATTCCTGATATTCGCGTTGATCTTTTGTTGTATTTAATTCTTTTGCAACAATATATTTTGCAGGAGAATAATATACATCATCAGGTGTTTGACTTGATCTGTATGCACTGGTACATCCGCTTAATAAACCGGCTGCAATTAATATGGAAAATAGGGTTTGTTTCATGGCTTCAGTTTTTGATAAGTTTCTTAATGTGAAGTTACATACATTTGCGACGTTGGCAATGCTATAATAAATGCTGCAAAGATTCTGCCAAAGTGTATTAAAAAATGTTAATTTGTTAAAGTAGACAAAAAAGTATGAGTAAGGAAATTACATCGAGGGAACAAGATTATTCCCAGTGGTACAACGACATTGTGATTAAAGCAAGTTTGGCAGATTATAGTGCTGTTAGAGGTTGCATGGTTATTAAGCCGCATGGTTTTGCTTTATGGGAAAATATGAGAGATGCTTTAGATAAAATGTTTAAAGACACTGGGCATGTGAATGCTTATTTTCCTTTGTTTGTTCCAAAAAGTTTATTTGAAGCCGAAGAAAAAAATGCAGAAGGTTTTGCTAAAGAATGTGCCGTTGTTACACATTATCGTTTAAAAGCCGATCCCGATAATAAAGGGAAATTAATTGTTGATCCCGAAGCAAAATTGGAAGAAGAGTTAGTAGTTCGCCCAACCAGCGAAGCAATTATCTGGAGTACTTATAAAGGTTGGATTCAATCATACCGCGATCTTCCATTATTAATTAATCAATGGGCAAATGTGGTTCGCTGGGAAATGCGTACGCGTTTGTTTTTACGCACTGCCGAATTTTTATGGCAGGAAGGTCATACTGCTCATGCAACAAAAAATGAAGCGGTTGCTGAAGCAAAATTAATTTTAGAATTATATGCCGATTTTGCAGAGAACTGGATGGCATTGCCCGTAATTAAAGGAGTAAAAACTGCCAGCGAACGTTTTGCCGGTGCCGAAGATACTTATTGCATTGAAGCCCTGATGCAGGATGGCAAAGCATTACAGGCAGGCACTTCGCATTTCCTCGGGCAAAATTTTGCCAAAGCATTCGATGTAAAATTCAGCGATAAAGAAAATAAACTCGAATATGTTTGGGCAACAAGCTGGGGCGTTAGTACAAGATTGATTGGTGCATTGGTGATGGCGCACAGCGATGATGATGGTTTGATATTGCCTCCAAAAATTGCACCAATACAAGTTGTAATAGTTCCAATTTTTAAAGGAGATGAACAAAAAGCAATGATTGATGCAAAAGTGAACGGGATTGTTAAACAATTGAAATCTTCCGGCATTTCTGTAAAATATGATGATAACGAAAATAACCGCCCGGGATGGAAATTTGCTCAATACGAATTGCAGGGAATTCCTGTTCGTTTGGCAATTGGTGCAAGAGATTTAGAAAATAATGTGGTTGAAGTTGCACGCCGCGATACAAAAGAAAAGAAGAGTGTAAGTCTTGATGGCATTGCCTCGTACATAACAACTTTATTAAACGATATTCAATCAAATATTTTTAACAGGGCAAAAGCTTATCGCGATGAGCATATTACTAAGGCTGATAGTTGGGATGAGTTTGTAAAATTATTAGATGAAAAAGGCGGATTTATTTCTGCGCATTGGGATGGTACCGATGAAACAGAAGAAAAAATTAAAGAATTAACCAAAGCAACTATTCGTTGTATTCCTGTTGATAATGAATTGGAAAATGGCGTTTGTATTTTAACAGGAAAGCCTTCTGTACAAAGGGTTTTATTTGCAAGAGCGTATTAATTTTATTCTTTAAATAAATTATGAATGCCGGTTACTTAAAACAAGTGCCGGCATTTTTTTATTGCTTAAAAAGTTGCAGTTGAAGTATGCAATACTTTGTTGAGCTAAGTACCGATTGCCTCTTTTGATGCCATGAAAATGTGTTGCCGGTAACAAAATATTTTGCATTAAAATTCGATCCCCATTTTTATTGATAGCCTTTGAAAGCTGAAATGGTATTGATAATAATTGGTTTGATAATGGAGCATTTGAGACAGATCCATCCATGGGAAATATGTAATAATATGTTGCGAATAATTAAACTGTTTGTAACTGTAGCCTGCCGACAAAAAAAACTTATTGTTTTTTGTAATGGCTTTGCTTATTCCAATTCCTGTTTCTGCATATAGCGAATTAGTAAACGTATATGCCTCACTGCCATCGCTCCAGTTTTTTGGATAATTATTATTGCGTAATGTGTAATTTTTTCCGGCATCGGCATACAAAAAAGGCATCCATTGTTTGTTGCCAAAATATTTTCTGGCATCAATAAAAACGGGGACGCTTGCAATTTGATACGGATCGTAAGCAACGCCAAAACCCGCAATCCAATTGTGTTTTAGCTTAAAACCATTTACAGTTTGCAAACTAATGCCGCTAGAATTTTTTCCAACAATAACACCAATATTGTTGATACTTGTAAACCTTAATTTCTTTTCTGTTTTTTGTGCATTGATGTGTTGAAATAAAATTAACAGCACAATGACTATTATAATTTTTTTCATACTAATTATTTTGATTGATACTTAATTTGCTGAGCCGTTGAATATGGTTTATATTAGAATAATCAAACTGGTACAAACCATCGGCGGCGGTTACAATTGCAATTCCATTTATGCAAATAACATCGTACGGCGTATTAATTGATATAGATTTTTTTAGTTGCAATGCTGAAACATTTGATGCATCGTAAACTTTTAAAACATCATCACAAATAATTAAAGTATTACCGTCTTTTGCAAGTCCCACGGGTTTACTCATCGGATAGATTGTAACCAAATGAGGATTTAATACATCAGTTACATTCACTACATCCAATTCGTTTTTTTGCCCGCTGCACATCGATCCGTTATACAAGGTGATGAAAGCATTAATGCCATCTGTAATAACCGGATCGCAGGCTGTTGCATGAGTAAATGTTTTTAATAAAGTTGGATTATCGGCATCGGCAATGCTAAAAATATACATGCCCGATGTAGAGCCGATGAATAACTTATCCTGAAACGGATAAATAGTTTCGGCCGTGCCAATACCTAAGTGAAGATTATTTTTAGAGAGGAAAGTTGGTGCTGAAGGATCGCTGATATTTAATGCCAGCAAATTATCGGAACTAACAGAATATAAACGATTATTTATAACGGCCATCTTTGCCATAGAACCTGCCGTGCCTGTTGTTGATTGAGCTGATGAAGCATTTGCCATTGAAGGGTTTGAAGTAAAATAAATACCGCCCTGATACCAATAATTATTTCCGCTAAAACTTGCATCAACAATGGTGTCGTGCTTAATCCAATCTGTAATTATTTTATTGCTGTCAATATAATAACCACTTGCATATCTTCTTTCGGGATAAAGGTTTGCCGCATAGCTTTTAAGTGTAACGTTATTAATGTTGCTAATGTCTATTGCAAATAAATCGGTATAACAATCGGCATATAAAATATTTCCGTTTACAGCTAGATCTTCATTTCCCGGAATGGTTATAAACGCTTTATTTATGGGCGATGAAGGATTGCTGTTATCAATAATATGGATGCCTTTTTCTTTTTCAATCATAAAAATAAAATTGCCTTTCACATATATTTTACCGGCATTTACGATGGGTTGTGCAACATCGCTTTTAACAGATGCCCTTACCTCGGCAGTGGTGTGCAAGACCGGAGTATAAAAACTGTACATGCGTGTGCCGGAATCTTTTATACAAGCTTTCAGAGAAAGCAATACAATTACTGCAAGCACCAAAGTGCTTGTTAACATTATTTTCTTTTTCATAATGATGAGTTTACTTGTTTATTTTTTTCTTTTTCGTTGATGTATTAATTGGAAAAAGAAGCTGAGCAGAAATTTGTTGTTTAAAATATTTTTTATTGTTGATTTGATAGAATGGCGTAAAGCCTTGTTCCACCTTAATTACAGCCTGCATGTTGTTGTAAAAACAAATACCGGCACCAATGCCTGCATTAAACTGAACGTTTTTAATAAGTGATGGATTGTAATAATATCCGTTTAAGTATTCATCGGTGAGTAACCATTTTTTTGCAAACAAAAAATATATAGAAACCCCTGCCTGCAAATAAAATTTATTTTTATTTTTTGGATTGATAAAATAATTTAATGCAAAAGGGATGTCGATAGCATGAGCATAATTAATGATGCTGTTTGTTGTACCTGCTTTGTAATAATATGCAGCAAAACCCATGGTAGTGTCGGTTTTATTTCCGGTAAACTGTTTGTTTTGCAGATAATAATATTGTAATCCGGTTTCAAAATTCCATGCAGTTGAAATTTCTTTTTTGTAACGGATACCGGCGGTAAAATGAGCCCCTGTTTGCGGATTAGTGATATTATAAGCTGTGCCGGGATTTGTAAAGTTTACATTGCCTGTATTAGCCTGTGGCAAACTAAAATTTTGTAAAAGCGAATTATTATTTATTGCAAGAGTGCCGGCACCTGCAACTATAAACCATTGATTTGTTTTGCTTTTTATTTTCTTTGATTGATTTGTTGCAACGTTTTTTACCGAATCACTTTTTAATACAACCAAATCTTTTTTGGCAACCTTTATATTTTTCTTTTGAATTGTATCGGTATTAACTGCATTATTTTCTGTTGTTGTATTTAAATTAAGTATGTTGATTGAATTGTTTTGTTTTTTAGTGTTATCAGCAATAACATTTTTCTGCAACAATTTATCCGAAATGTTTTCATTACTCAAATCAGGGTGAGCAATAATTTGCAACTGGTTAATTAATTTTTTTTGCTGTTGTTTATTATCAGCAACTATAACATTATTTTCTTTTGTTGTTACATTTTTTAATTGCCCAATGTTGTTTGCTGTATCTTTTTTATGCTCGTTTATTTCCTCAATCTTTTTTAATTTGGCGGTTGATGATAAACTTGTTGCTGTATTACTTGCTTGCTTTTTATTGTTGTTTTCCCACACAAAAAAAACAATGGCAACAATGCCTGCAAGGGGCATCCACCACCAAAAAATCCACCTGTGTTTTTGGCGTGGATGTAAAGTTGCTTCCACATCCTGCCATATTTTTGGCGAAGGATTTAAGCTGAAACCTCTTACTTGTTGTTCAATATTTTTTTCAAATTTTCCCTGCATGATTCTCTATTTCAGATTCATAGTCATATTCCTTCATCATTTTAAGTAACATACTTTTTGCCCTGCTGTATTGACTTCGTACGGTATTTACATTCATTTCCAACAACTTTGCAACTTCGATATGATTATATCCTTCAACGGCAACTAAATTAAAAATGGTTTGATAACCACTCGGCAACTGCCTGATTAATTGTATCAATTGTTTACCGTCTAACTTTACCTCAGGGTCTTCATCGCTTATGGGGTGAAGAGTTATATCATCCAAATTCATTTCTCTGCGATAACGGCTATGCTTATTGAGATAAGTGATAGCCGTATTAACCATTATTCTTCTTATCCATGCACCCAATTCCCCATCATTCTTAAATTGATGCAGATTCATAAATACCCGTATAAAACCATCTTGCAAAATATCTTCGGCATCTTCATAACTTTTAGTATATCTATAGCAAAGCCCTAACATTGCAGCAGCATAAATGTTGTATAACTCTTGCTGTGCTTCTTTTTTGCCTTTGAGGCAATTGTTGAGCAACTGTTGGGTTTCCATTGTGAGATGCACTCTAATATGACTAAGCTATTGCCTTTTTTATTGCATTTTTAAAAAATAATTTTGGTAACGTTTTTTTTTAATGTAATATTATCTTCAAATAATTTATCATCTGTCAAAACGCGCCATCTATGGAAGAAAAAAAATTTCGCCTTGCTTTTTTAGGAAATGGAAAGGATCTTTTTAAAATCCAAATTGTAAATTTTATTTTAAATGTTATTACACTCGGCATATTTTATCCGTGGGCAAAAGCAAGAAAACTGCAATACATATATAATAACACAGCGTTCGAAGATCATCCTTTTGCATTTACAGGTA